>JAAYMS010000079.1 GCA_012521295.1 Bacillota bacterium | reverse complement strand
CTATTCTGTCGTAGGGTATGTAATAGCCACCTTCGCCCTCTTCTAGACGCCCTTCCTCCAAGAGCATTTCGAGAATGATTAATTTAATTAGGTTTTCTTGCCGAAGCATCTTATGGGCAGGCAAGAGCCCTTCTTCCACAGGTAGACGGATGGGCCTCAATTGACCTTCATCGCTTCTAAGAAAACACCGATATTCTATGCCAGTCTCGGTAAACTGGCGTTCGATCACAATCAGATCCTCCGGAACAGGCTGCAAGAGCTTCCTGAGCCACGTTGCCATTGCACGCTCTCCTTATCTTATCAGTTCCGATAATTTCTGGTAGTACTTGCCTTGCCAATCCCCGCTGTGGCAAATCCTAAACAGATAAGCACCCTTGTATTTCAGTGTAGATGGAATAATTGGCAGCGCTCCTGAAGCGTAGGTAGCAACTCTCTGTTCATAAAAGTCTCTTGAGTATACGTAAGCCGCATGCCCTACATCCATAAACTCGATTACTGCCACATGTGGAAACACAAGGAGGATAGCCTTAGTGTTGCCGGCATCGCGAATTCGGGCATCTTCCAGATTGGTCTTAAACATCCTCCAGAACTCGATCCTTTCGCTATCATGGGCCAATCTATCAAAGAAGTCCACTACAGTCCGCCACTCGAGCCATTTCATAAATTTCCCCTTGCTTTCCTCAGAGATCCCTTCCCAGAGTCGGCGGCCCTCTACTTCATCGGGTCTGCCGAGATGGTCGAGAGCATGGATGAGGACAAAGTCCCCGTCCTCAAACTCATCAAACATCTGCAGATAGTTGTCAATGACTCGGCGGTAGTCCTCTTTCCATCTATGCCAGAACTCATCCAGGGAACTCTTAATGAACTCCGGCGTCTCCCTTGTCCTGTAAAGCTCGGGAAAAGCCTGCAGAAAGTACTGCCGCAAAAGCTCCAGGGCTAGAGGTGAGTCCTCGTTAATCCTGTATAGTTGGATGAGCTCGAGATAAGGGGAGACGCGGCTTGCGAATGTAGAAGCGAGATAACCCACTGGGTCTTCCGATTCCATTGCGGAAAGCAGGATGCCAGCGGCCTTTGGGCTCTGCCCCAGTTTTCCCTCGGATACACCTCGGACAACCAGGGGCCGCAAGCAACGATCGGCATAGGATGTCTGAAAATGCCTCCACACGACTCTGCCGTACCGGGTCTTCCAGCGATGCAAGAGAAGCTTAGCTGCCACAGGTTTTGCGGGGTCCGAATCTAGAATCTGGAGAAACCCGTAGCAAAGGAGATCGACATCCCTAGTGGAGAATCTCCCGGATTCGCGTTCGATTTCGGCTTCACCTATTCTGCGCAGCTCCTCCAAAATCTCTCGGAGATCGGACTCCTCCGGCCGCCTTTCCTCAAGGAGGCTTTCCCCGTCCGGGATCTGGGAGGCAAGCTGTTCCGCGAGTTCTCTTAATTGACTCGGCTCAAAACGGAATCGGGGAATGACCCATTTCCACCCCATAATAACTCCACCTACCTACTTTCTAGAAGCTCACGGATCTGCTGGATAAGCTCATCGTCCCTCAGGCGGAACTTGAACTCCACACGGCGGGATCTGTCCCAATCGATGGCCCCGTCAACCATGAGAGGCTGGCTCCATGAGCGGCCATTAGCTGTAAGCAGTCTTTGGAGATACTGTTTCTCGGGGAAATCAGGAAACTCGGGGCTTAACACGTAACGAACCACCGCATAGGCCCTTCGCTGCGACAGGTCCAGATTGTATAAGTAGGAACCCGTCCTATCGGTGTGCCCCTCGACGATGATTTGGGCAATATTGGGGCGGAAGACGGGACTGAGGATGATGCTCATGTACTTGGGGATGAACTGCTGCAAATGCTCCCTGCCGCTGTCGGTAATTTCAGTCTTATCGACTTCAAAGAACACACCGCCCTGGAAGCGGATCGCACCAGTCTGAGGGTCTACTTCGACACCAATGGCCTCGTCCATGAACTCCTGCCGCAAAGCCTCGATTATGTCGGACCTGATCCCCAGAAGCCTGTCGATCTGGGCCTGTTTGGCATCTAGAGCCGCCTGGGCTTGCTTAAGCTCTGTTTCGATGCTCGTGAGAGTCCTTTGCTTTTCTTCGTGGGCCGTTTGAAAGCTGTAAACCATGAGGGTCAGAAACAGGATGAAAACCATCAGCAGCCCGGACAACATATCAGCATAGCACTCCCAGTACCTAGGAGCTTCCTTCGCCGGTTCAATGCTGTCTGCATGCTGTGAAAGGGACGACCGGAGCAAGGTTAATCACCTTAGCCTTCGGATACCTCGGCCTCGATGCTAGGCCGTTCCTCAACCTCCCTGTTGGCGCCGAGCCTGCCGTCAAGTCCGGCAGCCACCATCTCCAGGGTTTTTCTCAAGTCCGATAGAGCACGTTCAACTCGATCCATCTCGTCCGGTATGTTCTCCACCGAGTCTTTCACCGCGTTGATGACGGTGCTCAGCCTGCCTGTCACATCAGTAAGCAGGTTGTCAAACTGGCCAATTGAATACCGGAGCCCATCATGGAGATGCCTGGTAAAGTCTTGGACGCCCGACGAGAGCTCCTTCTGCAGCTCCCTCAGATCCTGGGCGGCAGTCGCCCAGAAAGTCTTCATCTCGTCCAGTTCTTGCTGCAGAGTATTCCTGTATTCTTCATGGGCCGCGGACAGTTGTTCTTGCACCTGCATAGCCCTCGTCAGCGACCCATCTATTCTCCCGTGAATCTCCTGCAAGCTAGCCAGAGCATGGGACAAGGAGTCCGCCGACTTCGCAATATCCGCGGCAAGAGCGGCAAGGGACTCCTGTAGCCCAGTAAAGACCGGTACTTTGCTTTCCAGCTTGCTGGCGAGCTCCAAGGAGGAATCGATAGTCTCTTGCTGCGTTGTGACGCTGTCCGCTACCTCCCGTACCAGCTCCGAAAGCTGCCGCTCAAGTTCACCGTGCACTCTGGCCATTTGCTCGCTGCTTGTATGCAAGTTGACAACGTTGGAGGTGATGCCGGACAACGCTACAGCCGATTGGGCCATATCTTCGCTCAGACGACCCAGTATCCCTTGGAATGTCTCGAATACTGGCACCTGGGATTGGATCCGCTCGATCAGCTCAAGGGATATGGCAAGATTCTTCCGTTGCTCTTCGGCACCGGCAATGAGCTCTCCTACTAACGCCTTCAGCTCGTCCCTCGTCGCCTTTTGCCACTCAACCGTCTCTTGGATAGTCCTGCGCAATGCATCCAGCTGT
>JAAYMS010000078.1 GCA_012521295.1 Bacillota bacterium | reverse complement strand
GCCCGAGCAATTACGTCGAGAATCCTTGTCTGGGAGTCAATTGCATAGTAACCAGGTGACCGAACTTCTCCAAACACCAATACCCTGGTTTGGCGTTCGGGTACGAAAACAACGTCACCCCCGGTGAGCACAGGGTTATTCTCTGCCTGGCTGCTCAAGCCTTGAATGACCGACTCTACATTGATAATCCTGGTCTCCTCGCCGCCATCAGCAGTCAGTCTAGTGAGCTGTACCGAATCTCCTTGGGCACTGTCAGTCATACCACCAGCAAGAGCCAGCAGATCCAAGAGCCTTTCGGTACCAGATAGGGTGTAGTAGCCAGGAGAGCGTACCTCACCAAGGACCAGTACGCTGCGGTTTGCCTTCGGTACGATGATGATGTCACCTGCTTCAAGCAGTAGATTATTGCTGAGGAAGCGGTTCTCCATCAATTCTGCTAGGTCGACCGGGACAATCTCTGTGGCTCCATCAGCAGTTTGACGTGTCAAAGTAACACCATCCTGCTGCGCTGTGGGAAGCAGCCCACCAGCGTAAGCTACTGCATCAATAATCCGGTCTCCTACACTAAACCGATAATAACCTGGACTGCGTACTTCACCCAATATGAGAACCTGCTGCTGTCCTTCAGGAACGTGGATTACATCACCAGGCAGGATACGCTCATTACCGAGACCTAACCGGGTGAGCGTACCTAAGTCCACTTCTTTGGTCTCGCCATTACGGGTAAGAGTCAGTTTAGTCCCAGCACGATCAAGAGTGCCTCCCGCCATAGCAATGACATCTAACAGGCGAGTCTCATCTGTCAGGCGGTAGCTGCCCGGGCTGCGCACCATGCCAAGTACCAGGGCCTGGGGTGCACCTTCAGGAATAAAGACCACATCGCCGGGTTCAACAATTGGGTTTGCCTGTCTTCCCTGCTGAACCAGGGACAGGTTCAGTTCTTGATGCTCTACTTCATCATCGGTAGTGCGAGTTAGTGTTACGCGGTCTGCGGCTGCTTGCGCTGTTACACCACCCGCCTGGGCGATTACTTCTAGTAACCTCGTATTCTCAGTCAGAGCATAAGAACCTGGGCGCACAACCTGCCCGAGGACCAGTACATTATTCTTGCCCTCAGGGACAAATATAATATCGCCGCCCATGAGTGGGGGGTTTTCCCCACCGACACGCCCGTAAAGCGCATTGTAGGCATCTACTTGCATAATCTCCTGCTCACCCTGGCCTGTACGGGTGATGGAAATACTGCGGGCATCGGCATTCAGAGATAAGCCTCCAGCTGCCGCTACAACATCGACCAATCGAGCACCCTTCTTCAGCGTATAGGTTCCAGGTGCGCGGACGGCCCCTAGAACAATAACTTGCTCTTTAGCGGGTACGAAGACCACGTCGTCGCGCTGCAGAACTGGTACCGCTTCAGTTCGGCCAGCCAGAAGCGACTGAACATCGACAACAATCTCCCGAGTCAAGCCGCTTTCGAGCGTCCTTGTAAGAACAACTTGCTCCAGATCAGCGGAATCCAAAGCGCCTCCGGCTTTCGCAATCAAGTCCAAGATGTTCATCTCCGGCCCAATATCATATGAAGCAGGGTAACGGACCTCACCCAAGAGGAGTACGCGGCCTACGGGCTCTACTTGAACTATATCTCCATCTCTCAGAATCGGGTTGGCCGCTGCAAGGCCGCTCTTTATGTAATCGTTGACGTTCACCGTGTGAACCTCAGCTTTTCCGTTCTCATCGAAGTTTTGGCGGGTTACCACAATCCGAGACAGATCAGCCGCTTGAGTTGGGCCACCAGCAAGGCCCAAGACGTCCATGAGGCGTGAATTGGCCCTCAGCTGATAGTACCCAGGATTGCGCACCTCGCCAAGTACCTGGACACGAACTGTACGGAACTGACTGACTAACACCGTAACATGGGGCTCAATCACGAATTGCCCTAAAGCAGCCTGAATTTCTACTGCCAGTTCGCCTGTCGTCTTCTCTACAGCGAAGAGGTCTCCTACTAATGGAAATGTTATGAAGCCATCTGGTCTAACCTCTACGACTGTAGTGAGCTCATTGTGACCCCATACAGAGATCTGCAGGACGTCTCCAACACCTAGTTTGTACGTCTCTGCCCCTACAGTCCAAGACAGAGCGGCAACTGCGATTAGTACTAACACTATTAGTCTGAGTGCTCGAACCTTGCTGTTCATAATCAACCCCCACAATATTAACGGCGGACCGATCTGGCTCCGCCGGTTTATGATTTGATCATGGGACCTAGGTTTGCTTATCAACGAAGCGCCAAGACTCTCTACTGTTGATCTATCTATCTGTTACAGCGCGGGACGCAGAATGAATCCCGACAACTGAACATCCCTTAGAGTTTCTACATAGAACGGCTGACGAGCCTCAATTCCTACGTCTTTACCTTTTACAAAATACCCACCGACCAAGCCAACCGGGCCGAGCAGCATCACGCCTGCCATACTTGCCCCAGCGGCTAACTCAAGGCTCTTATTTTTCTCGGTTGCTCTTTGATCCACCCGCAGATCCACAAAGGTTCCATCAAAGGCTGCTATTTCGCCGAAATCGATCACAACCCTACCATCCCGGCCCAGCCTTCCTGCAGATGAAACCTCCGTTACGACAGCAACCGACTCAGTACCGGCGGGAATCACAATGCGGCCATCAACTACCACATCCTCGACGACGCGGTACGGGATTTGGTCCCCCACTTTGGCTGTACCTGAGTTAACACCGGTCAGCAAACTGATCTTGACCAAAGAAGCTGCGGGCAGAGTCACCTTCTTCACATCAAGCTCGGTGGTGCCCCAGATCATGAGCATAAGATTCTTGGTCCGCTCAGCAATTGAACCTGTCTGCGGCTGGCCATACCACTCAAGCTCCAACCTTTCGAGACGTCTAATCAGGGGTTGACCATCGGTCAAGTTGCCAGTAAAACCCCATTCTGCCAGATTCAAGTGCATCTTCATACTGCCACCCTGAGCTTCAGTGCTCTGCAGGAAAGTGTTCAAACGATCAATGCGCAGCATTGCAGCACCAGGTTGGGTACTGCCAAACACATCTTTCTCTACCCGTTCAATTCGCTCTACTAGAGAACCACTGCCCGGCTCACCATATAGAATCTCCTCAATGGTAGTAAGGACAGATATCGGGGTAACGTTTGCCCCGGCCGGGACAAGCAAATACGTCAGAAGAATAGAGACACATAATAGTACTGCAAGCCGCTTCATTGAGATACATCTCCTTTGACTTAAAACTTGATGGAGAACTCGGCTGTTGCGCCGTAACTCTGATTAACATTTGTGAAGTCAATTAATCGGTAGTTCAAGCGAAGCGAAGTCTCATTTTCGAAATCATAGCTAATACCGAGTTCAGCGGTGCTGAGCGCACTGTTATCATCGGGAAAACCAGACCCCAGCTGCTCTCCACCAGCAGTTCGCGGAAATGCTGAACTCATACCTAAGCGCAATACTCCACCAGCCGTGATAGGCACCTCTACTCCTAGCGAGGCCACAGCAGATACATCTAAGCCATCTGTCGTCCCATCCATAGGATCGAAGTACTTGTACCCAGCGCTAAACAGAACCGAATTGCGCAAACCAACACTCAAGTCCAGCGACGTGCTGGCCACCTGAGTCTCTGTCAAAGCGTCGTTAGGATCTGAGACATAATGGTCCCGAACGGTAGACAAATATAGATCTCCGTATTTCAGCGCCAAGCCATAGCCGGCGCTCCTTTCCAGCGACGGGTACTCTTCTAATGGAGTGCTTTCACTCGACGCCCGAACTGTACCACTCACCTGTAACCCGCCAAAGCTGAGAGCTCCTAGTTCACCAACAGCGGCCCCGACATCAGCTGTCAAGGTATCGCTGGAGGGCAGAACGCGCCTTTGAAGTGGAAGGGCACTCCCTGTCCACAAGCTGCGTCGTTCTTCTTCCACCGTCTCTTCATCTGCAACCGGTTCAGCAAGAGGCAACTGTGGTTCTTCAAACTCTACGAAAACAGATGGTGAAGACTCTGAGCTGAGCGCTGTGTTCATATTAGCTTTGCGCACAGCGGCGAGAGCCTGCGAAGAGTAGGTAAGCTGCCTGTCAAGAAATAGCCCACCAAGCTGCTTAGAGCTGCGCAGCCCCAAAATGATGGCATAATCCTGAACGTCATAACCGAGTACAGCAAGTTCATCATTGAACTCCAGGGCCAGCCGATATAAGAGCTCGACCTGCTCTTCATTCAACCTTTGCTCTGGTGCTACGCGAAGGTTATAATCTTGAACCATTTGATCAATAATTACCTCTCGACTGATACCAAATCGGCGCGACGAGACAGGTTCGTCACCACTGATGTGTTCAATCAACCGGGCAACCAGCCTAGCTCCTTGATAGCGCGTCATTTCCTGTGGAATGATAAAATCAGCCAGGGGCCGCCCCCTACCCAGTTCGGCCAAGGCAAAATAAGCCCAGTCATCATCCACAATATCTGAGAGGGAACTAGCCTGGCCAACGCAGGGGACAAGCAAGCAGCAGAGCAAAAATACAGTTGTCATAAACCGAGCTTTCCACTTCATGCTTCCCCCTCCTTTCCAGGCATAACCCCACTATAATCTGCCTACAGTATTTCTACAATATGGAACTGAAAACCTTCTATGATAAGCAAATTCCATCAAATTACAATCAAGCTATATCTAGCGATTGGCAAAATAGCGTTCGGCAAGGATCACTGCTACGAGATCATCATATGGTTCAGGCGGAACCTGCATACCTACAGGTAGAAGCCTGCGCCAACCTTTCGGAGGGTTTTCACGCCAGTACCTCTCCCGAGCTGAATCAGTTGTGCGGTACTCGTCTACGACCGCGATGCGCAGGTCTGGAAACGCCGCCCTAATCTCTTTCTGAAACTTCTTCGATCCAGTTCCGTCCCCTAGGATTACCGTGCGCACGCCATATGCTTCGATCGCTTCTTGCAAATTCTCAATCAACTTCTCCGGCGGCGCTATCCAATGCCGAATGACTCCCCTTTGTGATGCTGCTGCAAAGCCACATTTATCTGTACCTGGATCAATGGCCAGGACAACCTCGTCCATAGATTCCACCCTCTATCAAAATATTCGTCTTCTACGAGAATGGTTTTGTGGGTATAAAAAAGCCCCCAATAATGGGGGCTTAGTGTGTTTTGACCTATTAGAAGGTGAAGGACAGACCTGCGGTGTACTTCTGAGCAACTTCGGCGTTCTCTTTCAGTGTGTGGAAGACAGTAGCACCGAGCTTCAGGGTCAGATCCTTGGTGAAGCTGTAGTCAGCAGTGATCTTGTGGGTCAGCTCGTTGGTGGACTCTTGGCCTTCCTCGACCAGAGGCATGACGAACTCTACGCCATAGCCAAGGTCAAGACCAGCGCCACGAACGTCGGCTGCGTAGCCAAGCTTAGCACCTACAACCAGAGCCTGCTTATCTTGCATCTCGAAGTTCTTGATGGTCTTGTAAGCGCCATCCTTCAGGCGGCCATCTTTGTAAGCCACACTGGTACCGAAGGTTACACCGGTGTCGAACAGATCGATGTCACCGATAGCGGCCTTGACTTCAGTAGCCTTACGTTCGTCTTCGCCAGTCTGGTTCCAAGCATAGCTGCCGGACAGTGTGAGAGGTACGAATACATCGAACTTAGCAGTTGCACCAAACTTGTAAGCTTGAACAACAGCTGCGTTCTCGTTTTCGGCATCCATTTCTCTGTAGTAGTTGCCGTCTACATCGATACCGAGGAAATCAACGCCAGCACCAACTTCGATAGCGCTACCCTCCTTAGCTTCCAACAATGGGCTCTTAGAAAGGGTGCCCTCGCCAAAGTCTTTGCCAGCCATGACATACGAACCGCTCAAGCTGACAGGGCCAAACTCGCCGGAGAGTTTACCGCCGAAGAGCATTGCATCTTCCGCATCCTCGTCAGTCAGGTCCATAGCGAAGTTACCCTCGTACTCAACGCCAAACAGTTCACCGAATACGCCGGCAGATACTGCGTGAATCTTGCTGTCGTTACGTTTACCGGTGACAGCACCCTTGAGGCCAAGCTCAGGGATAAACTTGTAGCTCAGAGCAAGTCCGCCAACCAGGTCACCATCAGCACCGCCGACAACAGCGTTACCGGTAAAGCCTTCAAGGAACTTGAAGTCAGCAGTTGCACCCTGTTCTGGGCTTCCCTTGCCAAGAACGTAGGAGTTGAAGCCCTTGACCTGATCCTTCAGGGTTCCAGCTACGAAACGAGTAATGAGAGAATCCGAAGTTACCTCTGCTCTGTAGCTTTTGAAGGTAAGGTCCTTATCATCACCAAAGATATTTACAGTGTAAGCGGTAAATGCCTTGACAGTTACGCTGTCAGAAGCTTTTACAGTAAGTGTCAGTTCGCCCTTCTGGGTCAGATCCAGAGCATCGTGTTTGTACTCGTTACCGAAGAAATCGGTGACCTTAGCAGCCTTATCCTCCAGATTATGGCTGTGACTGCTTGCGTCGAAGGTCAGCTTACCACCGAGTTGGACGCGCTCCATATCCTTGCGGAGGTTGCCCTGTTCCTTCTCAACCATAGCAACTCTGCCTTCTACAGCAGTGATGCGGTCTTCCATGCTGAGGAAGAGTTTCTCGAGAGTGTTGACACGAACACCCAACAGAGCGAGCTCGGTCTCGAACTCATCGCTCAGAGCATAGATGGACTCGGTTACCTTAGCGATCTCCTTGTCCAGAGCAACGGTCAGAGCATTTACGTCTGCACGCAGAGCGTTGATCAGAGTGAGGTGGCGGTATTCGAGATCAGCCACGTCAGCAGCCAGCTTAGCAATAGCTGCATCAACGCGAGCGTTCAGGTCAGCAGAAGCGCCTTCTTGAGAAGCGTATACCCGCTCAAGCTCAGCAGCGAGGATAGCTTCAACGATTCTGTTGACGTCTTCTTCTGTCAGAGCATCTTCAGCTTCAACGATGCGCTCGATGATCTTGGTCTCGGTTACGACTTCTTTCGCACCGAGTTCAGCAGCTGCGAGCTCATCGCGGAACAGGTCAGCTACGAGGGCAGCAATTACCTGCTCAGCTTCGGGAGTAAGCTCGAAGGGACGCTCTACAGGTTGAACTTCAACAACCTTTTCGATTGGCTGTTCTACAACAACTCTTTCAATTGTGTGTTCCACAACAGGAACTTCGATATTTGCAAGTTCCTCTTTGATGAGGGCAGCCAGTTCAGCTTTAGCAGCTTCGATGTCAGCCAAAACTTCGGCTACTACTTGCGCACGCAGATCAGCGTTGGTTGCGTATACTTCTTCTTCAACCAATGCTTCGAGGCGAGCAAGTGTTCTTGCAAATACCAGGGCAGCCTCATAACGAGTCATCATACGAGTGCCGCCATAGGTACCATCAGGATACCCTTCAACCAAGCCTACGGCTGCTAATTGGATAACAGCATCGTATGCCCAGTGATCGGCTGGTACGTCAGAAAACGGATTGGTGTTGGCCAGTGCTGATGCAGCTGGGCCGACTACTAAGGCAATGGCTAGTACAAGCACAAGGCTTCTTAGTTTCATGTTCATTTTACCCCCTTAGTGGTTTTTCAAATGTGTTCAGAAAGTATGTTGGTGAAAAACCCCCATTCGGCCCTCTGGCATGAGTCTCCATGTTGCCTCATTCCCTCGGCCGGACGAAGGCTTGTGCCCACCGTTGCAGTATCTTGAGATCGGCGGTAACCACGGGCACCTCCTTCCTAACCATCCTTACTCAAGGTCTACTGCGGTTAAGCACAAAGATTCTACTTGGTACTTCGAGATCCTCCCTTAGAATCCTTCTAATGGAAAATTGTTTTTGCGGGGGTTGGGCATGTACTGCCGCGTATATTTTTCGAGGTAATGGCTGCGATTTTTTGGCAAAAACAATACTCGGTACCAAGTTATATTCTCAGCATATAATTCCGCAGAATGAACAAAATTCCTGCAACGTCACAAATGGGAGTTCCTGGTCGGAAACTCCCATGATAACCATTTTATGGCCCAATATACAATTCTAAGGGCACTGGTGCTTCGGATCGTCTAGTATCCTCTGCCACCACTAACCGTAGTTTAACCGGTTCTGTAAACTCCCGCGATGCAAACAGCGCCTCTAAGAAAGTACTGCCAGGAAGCTGAACCGCATCAAGCTGTTGACTGACAGCCATTCCAGCATCGATGGCTGCGATATTTGCCTGACCCAACATCTCGAGGATGACTCGGTCTATCGCGCTATCGTTTTTCGGATCCCAGACCCTCTCGACTAAGACCGTATTCTTAGCAAACACCAACTGGTCTGCGAAAATTTCCAAGTAAACAACGACAGGAATTCCCGGAATAGTGTTGCTTTCGCTGACGGCCCTGACTATTACAGTTCTATCAGCCAAGAAGATCTCTTCTACTACGACATCGATCACCCCAGGACGTACATAGATGGCCCGATAGTCTCCTTCTGAAGCTCGGGCGCTTCGCCGATAAGCGATGCTATCGACTTCTGCCAAGAAATCTTCTACAATATGCCTGATTTCTTCGCGAGTCCTATGTGGCTCGATCACGACCGTAGAAATTACCTCGCTGGCATTGAAGGCGATGTTGGCCCCCTGCATTTGATGAAAAGCAAAATAATAGTCCATTAAGGTGGCGATATCGGCTTCTAGACGTTGAGCTTCTGCCTCGAGCTCATTGATGTATTCCACCATACCCGCAATAATCTCTTCGTTTTCAGCGATAGCCAGCTTCTGGCTCTCCACATCGGCCCTAGCCTGCTCAAGATCACGGATAACACGGTTGTAGTCACTTTGAGCCTGCGCAAGAGCAGCTTGTGCAGCCTGTAGATCCTGCTGCGCCTCGTCGCGCTGGTAGCGCATCTCTTCGTAACTAGTCTGGACTGTAACAAGCTCTTCTTGGATCTCTTTCATGCGAAAGAGCGCTGTCCGCACATCTTGCGATACAATAGTCAAAACACCAATGGAGGCAGATGCAATGACCACACCTGTGATAATCGTAATCAACATGCTGGTGTGTCTGGGCCTCAACCCAAATAAGGTGAGTTTTTTACGGCCGATTTTCATACCAAGGCGGTCGCCAATATACGCGATAACTCCGCCCACAATTGCCAAGGTAAAAATCAGCGCTAGGCCGTACATAAACTCACCACCCTATGCTAGTCTGTCTACAGAGAAAAGTTCGAACCTAGATAATATTTTCTGGCCAGCTCGTTTTGGGATATTTCCTCCGTTGTCCCCGACACCAGAATTTCTCCTAAATGCATGATATAAGCCCGGTCTGTAATCCGAAGTGTTTCGCGCACGTTATGATCTGTAATAACAATACCTAAGCTCCGCTTGCGCAGCCCCGCAACAATTTCTTGAATCTCGCTTACCGCGATCGGGTCTACACCTGCAAAGGGTTCATCAAGAAATAGGAATGATGGGTTGAGAGCTAAGGCTCGGGCAATCTCCGTACGGCGCCTTTCGCCTCCAGATAACTGAGCGCCTAGTTGATTGCGGACCTTATCAAGATTGAATTCTGTAAGGAGCTGATCAACTATTTGGTCCTGCTCGGCCCGGGAAATCCCCCGGTTCTCAAGTACCGCCCTCAGATTATCTTCGACGGTTAGTTTTCGGAACACAGATGGTTCCTGGGGAAGATAACCCAAACCTAAACGGGCCCGTCTGTACATCGGCATACGAGTCACATCTACGCCATCAAAGCTGATTGTACCAGAATTGGGCCGCTCTAAGCCTACAATTAATGAAAAAGTAGTTGTTTTCCCGGCACCATTTGGCCCTAACAAGCCCACGATTTCGCCTCGATGAAGCTCTAGATCGACCCCGCGGACTACGGTGCGCGAACCATAGCTCTTCTGAAGCCCTTGGGCTATAATCGGCATTACCTACCCTCCCGCCTACCTGCAACAGACAAGATTATGTCCGCCGCCCGGTCCACAGACCCAGGCTGACCGAGTTCCTCGGGAAGTTTGGCAAACTTGGCCAGCATAGCTTGGCGAGCACTATCATCTGTCAATAACCGCCTTATCTCATCGGCAATCCGGCTGACGCCAAACTCGCTTTGAATAAATTCAGGAACCACCGATTCTTCTAGAACATTGTTGACCACCGTCATGCGGGGTTTATTGGCAAAGAGCTTATCAAACAGATACGTGGTGGTCGGAACACGATACACGGCCATACAGGGAACACCCATTAAGGCCGCCTCTAATGACACAGTCCCGATCGAGGTTATGGCTAGATCAGCCTTTTCAAGCACCTCTGCCGTATCGCCGCCTATTGATACAGGCAGTTCCCTGAACTTAGCGATTATCTTCTCAACAAACGAAGTCCTGACGGTAGGGGCTACCGAAACTACTGTCTGGGCATGGATGTCTGCCTTGTGCAGCTGACCGATGGCCTTCAGCACCGTGGGCAGCACGTTCTGGACTTCTACCTCACGAGCGCCTGGCAGAACAGCAATCACCGGTTTCCCATTAGCTGCATGAGGTTTTCTTGGTTTTACTAAGTCTACAAGCGGATGGCCTACAAATTCTGCATTAATCCCAGCAGCGCGGCACGCTTCGGTTTCATAGCGGCTAATACCAATAACCTTGTTAACCAAACCAGCGAATCGTTCCGTCTTGAAGTCCACCAATCCCCTGCTGAGAGGTGTATAGTAATAAAGAGTTGGCAACCCTTTGCACTGTGCAATTTCCAACAAACGGAGGTGGAATATGGGCAGTCCGATCTGCACCACCACATGGGGTGCCTCTTCATCCATGGTCTCGCTGACCCGCTGAATGAGCCGCTTCACTATATGAGCACCCTTGAGAGAATCAAAGACACCCAAACTCACCATTTCGGAAATATCATAGAGTAAACGTACTCCTGCATCAGCCATCTGAGGGCCGCCGATGCCAAATACCACCCCCTGCGGCCGTTTCTCTAACAATTTCTCTGTTAAGGCCGCACCAAACCTATCGCTGGTATTGTCGGCTCCGATGAGCATAATGCGCGGATTAGACACGTCCCACTACATCCCCTCTCTTGGCAAGCATGAATGTCAGCTGGCTCTGTGCACAGACATCCTGCTCCACTTTGGCTACCGCCTGAACCTTTACGACTCCTGCCCGCTGAGCCAATACGTCAGCGGAGATAATCAGCTGGTCGCCTGGGCGAACCATGCGCTTGAAGCGAGCTCGTTCAACAGCCGCCAACAGAGGAACTGTACTGCTGTCAGCTGATCCTCCTACCGCGAGCCCACCAACCTGAGCCATTGCCTCGATGATCATTACGCCTGGCATCACCGGCAGCTGCGGGTAGTGCCCCTGGAAAAACGGTTCATTTATAGTAACATTTTTGATTGCTACTATACGTTTTCCCTCTTCAAGTTCAAGTACTTTGTCAACCATTAGAAAAGGATAGCGGTGCGGAAGCTTCTCATATATTTCGTCAATAGAGAGCACCTATTCCCACCTCGCAAGAAAAAATGGCAAATGAGCCGAGATTCCCTCGGCTCCAATGTCACATTTCGGCACATTATAGCTTTTCTCCTGCTTTTGTCCTTTTCAGCTGGCGAGAAGCTTCTTATATTTTATACCAATTTCGGAAATCGGATCGGCGAAAACGCTGGTGGGATGTCCTTCTTCCACGATCCGGCCATGATCCATTAAAACAATGCGATCTGCTACCCGCAGTGCGAAGGAAACCTCATGAGTCACGATGATCATAGTCGTGCTGCTGGTACGCACCAACTCTTCCATGACTTCTAAGACTTCCCAAACCAAGATCGGGTCTAGTGAGGCAGTGGGCTCATCCCAGAGCATGAGTTCAGGCCCAGCTGCCAGGGCTCGAGCGATCGCTACGCGCTGCTGCTGGCCGCCACTCAGCTCCTCAGGTTTGCGGCTGTGGACTCCGCTCAACCCTACCTTCTCTAAGGCCTCAGCGGCCCGCTTTTCTGCCCAGCTGCGGTCCGCTCCCGCCAGGACAAGGTGGAACATCACGTTCTCTAACACGGTCAAACGGCCAATTAGATGAAACTGCTGAAAAACAAACCCCACTCGGCGGCGGAACTCCATTAGTTCAGAGTCGGACAGCTCGAGGATGTTTTGGCCATGAACCAGAATCTCGCCCGAATCAGGCTCTGTCAGCCGGTTTATGCAGCGAATGAGTGTAGATTTCCCACATCCAGAAGGCCCCATGATCACTACAGTTTCTCCCTGATTCACTTTTAGGCTAACATTATCTAGGGCAGTAGTCTTTGCATAGCTTTTTCGTATGCTGTTAATCTCCAGCAAGTCAGCACCTCCCTAAAACTGTTGTTTCCAGCGGTTGAGGAAATTCATCAGGCCTGGCCTACTGCTGGGTATGACGATCTCTCGCATGATCTGTACGTTCGAAAGGCCCAAAGCCTGGCCTGCCATAACCTCTTTGGCGTTGACCGGGCTAAAACGTTCGGCAAAACATGCAACTAGGATGCCGATGATCAAACCGATTAGAGTGATGCTGCTCAAAGACATGTAAGGAATTTGGGCACCACTTAGGCTGTAAACAGCCCCCAAGATTACCGCTCCTAGAATCCCACCCAAGATGTAAACAGGATCCAGCAGGCGCTTCCAACGGCTAACCTTTTCCTTACCCGCTCTCTTCAGATACTTCAAGGTGCTGAACAAAGTGGAATGGTCAAGGATCATGATGGCAGAGGTAAAGACCACAGCCAAGAGTCCCGCGATAATCGCCCGCACTTCTGTCAGAAGGCGAATAATCTCAGATCGGGCATCTGGGTTAATCACACCAACAGAGGTTGAATAGATGTTGAGATAAGGATTGTCGAGGTGCTCTCGCAGCAGTTTTTCGACCTGTCCTTCGTCCACTGAACCTTCCTCGACTAAGATCTGGATTCGTTCACCAGGGATCACCTGGCCCGCAATATACGTATTAATCAACCTGATAGATCGCCCGATCTCTTCATCACCAAGCATGGGCAGCGTATCTCTCACATATTGAATCTGGCGGATGATCGCCTGTACATCAATGCTCTGGACATTGGCAATCTGCGAACTGATCTGCTCCAGGCTGGCCCGCATAGCTGCTACATCAAGATTCTCAAGCGAATCCAGCGAGTTTTCGCCGGCCTGCATTGCCGCTTGGGCCAAGCTTTGGAAAAGGCCGTTAATCAAAAGGGACATTAAGAGCTGTTCGCTTGATGCACTTCCTCCTCCGGCGATCCCCTCGTTGAGCTGGCGCATCTGCACCTGCAGCACTTCAAGCTGCAGCAGGGCTTCCTGGAATGTATTGAGGACCGCATCAGCGTTGTCCACCGCATCCGCCGCTTGGACTGAGAGGACTTCCAATTCTTCTAAGAGGCGCAGACTCTCGTCAATGGCATAAGCAAGGCGGTAACGCTCGTTTTCTACTTCTACCTCGCCAATCGGGCGGGCTATCTGACCGTCAGAGAATACTCGATAACCGGTCTGCTTGAGGCTTTCCATCGATGGAGCAATCTCACCTCGGATGATCATGCCTTCGGCAGTCCCGCCGCTTACGGCAGTAATCTCGATTACAACGTTCTCGTCTGTCAAGAGGCCTCCCTCTTTGAGAGGTGCAGCCCCATCAGCTTGTATCGCAATTTGTTCACCTATAATCAGATGGGCCTCTGGGTCAGCTGTGATGCGGACCTTTGAGGCATAACTCATCAAGAAGTCCCGCATCTCCACAAGGGTTTTCAAAAAGGCGTTTAGGTCTTCACCATATTGCGCTGCAGTGACATTGCTGTACTTCCGGCCCGGCAGCGTCTCTTTGAGAACCTGAATCGCCTGTGCTCCTACCTGCTGTGTATCAACTTCAAAACCCATGGGGAAGCGCAGTTCCACCAGCTGGTATTCATCGATCAACTGGTTTACTTGGGCTTCCACAGTCCTTGAGAGACTGGGTTCTTCTAAAAGCACAATGATGTTGCCCACATCCGGAAACGTAAAGCGCACACCGGGGATCTGCTCGATTTTTTCAGCAAGGACGTCAGCAACGCTGCCGTGGACATTTCTAATCAAGAGGCTGGGATCAGAGATAATCGTGTGGCCTGTCAGTCCAGGTACTGCTGCGAAATAAGAAGCCAGATTCGTCATAGTCTCCTTTGTGCGAAACTCTTCCGGCAGGCCAAAGAAGAAGTTAGCCTGTCCTGCGAGGGAAATAGTTTCGCTCAAGCGAGCACCGGGGAACTGCTGTTCTTGGATACGCTCTAGTTCACGAAAGGCTGCTTCTTTGGCATCTTCTTGGATATGCAAGATGATATCATACTGCCCATACTCGCCGATCATCTCATTTAGGGTATCACCAAAATAGGCATCCAGCGCCCAGGCAATGCCCGCAGAAAACACTGTGCCCAATAATATAGTGAGAATCAGCAGTACTACGAAATCTTTATAGAATCCATCACGAAAAAAAGAGAACATTACCTCTTCCTCCTCACCCAGTGCCACATCATTATATCATGGCCTCTAGCTGGGGTTTAAGTGGTAATGCTCTCATGAACTGTTACTTACTGGCTCGATTGGAAACTTCCCTGGAAAGGACCGAAGAACTGCATCGCTTTCTCTTCTACTCTGAACAAGAACTTTTCGCCCATAAAGGCACCGTCGCTGAACTCTACTCTAACACTATCTGTAAACAGTGCTTCATCGGTATCCTCTGTATACACCAAGTGTCCCGCATAAATTACTGCGTCCTCAGTGGTGACCTTTACATTCCCTTTGGCGGTGAGCACCTTCGCCTGACCGTCATACTCCAGCCAATCAGCCTCCAGCTCTAAGTCTTCGCGCCAGACATTGACAGAATGAACAAAGGTTAAGTGCTCATCTTCAGTGCGCCATTCCAACTGCAGCCCAGAAATACGCATATCATCATAAGTGACTCGAATAATCGCACCAGGAATCTCGCGCACATCGGCAGTAAATAGTTTCGCCGAGCTGTCATAGTGACCCGCAGTCATCTCTGGTGGAACACCAGTTATCTCCAGAGTACCAGTCCGCTCCTCGGCTGATACACTAGGAACACAAAGGAACAACAGCATCAGCAGCATTGCTATACAGCGATTAGCTCTTGTCATTCGCCACCCTTCCTTTCCAGCAGTAGAGTTGCATTGCCGTAGACATGCATGATTCCGGTATCTAATTCATAAAGCAGCTCCTGCATCTGCCACACCATCCCATCCTCTACAATCTGCACGCTGCCAGTCAGCGTGACACGTTCTTCGTTGGGATAAGCATGCATGGTGTCTGCGTGGACAACTGCCCCCTGATAATGCAGCACCAGCGGTTCAGGAGCCCACAGGAGTTCCTCACTAGCCTTCCAGATAAGAATAGAGGTCTCTAGATAAAAATCATCGGGGCCGGTAGCTGTCAGATCCCCTCTCAATTCTAGATCGTTGCTGGGCCGGTGCCAGCGCCCTTCGTCCGCATTAACATAGAAGTAGGGCTCGCCATCGTGGAAGATGATTACCTCAGAAATCTCGTCCATATCCACATAATCACCATCATCGAACACCCGCGCACTGGCAATCTCCCACTGGCGCTTCGCCTGATGCCGGCCTACCAACCGGGAACCAGCAATGTAGACACCCTGTTCGAGCTGAGCCACAGCCTCGCCTTGAGCAGCAATATCCTTCTTGCGTATTTCCCTCAGCCACCAGAGCGTTCCCGCCCCCGCTAGAACCAAGCAAAGAAGGATAACAGAAAACTTCCGTATCCGCTGGTTCATCACTGCTCAACTCCGATCAGATCGTAGACGTCGTCGAGATCGAACAGGCTCATGCCAGTATCCGAACCCCACTTGAGCGGCAGAGTTGGGAAGGCATTGATAGTCAGGCCCAGTGCCACCTTCTGCTTGACGTGATCATATGACAAAGTAACCGAACGGCAGTGCAGATCTTTTTCAATGTTGATCTGACCACTGCTGAACTCCTGCTTCTGTAGATCATACACCGCATCGTAACCTACGACCCACGTTTCCCCGAAAGGCGCCTCTACCCTGAGATCGATACGCTCCCAGACCTGCTTTTCCACATGGTACATGGTTCCTAACCTAAAGGCAATGGGACGCTCCTGTTCATCGCGGGTTGTATACTCTATCCGGGGCACAACCCGGCCAAAGACTCGGCTGTTCAGATCGTAAGCACCTGAGACGCTGAGAGTTAGCTTGTCAGTGGGCCTCCAGGCCCCATTTAGACTGAGCGTGCTGAACTTATTCGTAAGGAAATTATAGGTTGTCCTCGCGCTCCACGTGTAAGGAGTACCTGTACGGCTCAGTTGCAGGCTGACAGAACGAACCGGGCTTACCCGATCAAATTGGAAAGGGGTTCTTCCCCAAACCTGCTTTTCGCTGAAACGAGCGGTGAAGCGCAGGTTCTGGCTAAGCTGTTGGTTTAGGCTGATCGTTCCACCGGCAGTGGTTTGCTGATCGCCTAAATCATAGAACGCTGTGCTCAACTCACCACCATATGTGACTGTAGTACCAGTCATAGGCCGCCAAGTGCGGTTCAGCAGATTAGCCGTCCCGTTAAAGCGCAGACCCTGTGTATCAGAAGGGAACTCACGATAGCGGCCTGCTGATAGTTCGAGACGGAGGGGCAGTACAGTGCCATACACCGTAGGGCTGCTCACACGCCATGTAAACTCTGGTACGCGATTGACACTGCGCCACGTCGGCTTCTGGACTTCATCATCCAGTAGATCAGGATTGTACTCCTGCTCAATTGCCAAAGCCCACGTATGGTTCCCACGAGTATATGTCGTTTCTGCCAGATAATCTACCATCCGCAGCCGTTCGTCGGCCCTCTCCTTACTGCTGACACTACCATCAAGGTTCAAACGCCAACCATCGGCAAGCTGCTGACGCCAGGTACCACCGTATTCCCAAGAACGATTCCACTTCGTACCAGTGTTCTCCTGGTACGCGCCTTCCGCGTGGGCCTGAATCCTTTGTGTGTTGAGAGTTAGGCGTCCACGCAAATCGAGGCTGCGCTTTTCGTCTTTGTTGTTGTACTTGTTGTTAGTGACAAACCGCCAGGGCCCCCGCTCCCACTCATGCTCCAATCCTGCAGACAGCCTGTGGCCTTCCGTAAACGGAATCTGGTAAGCCTCAATTTTACCCGAACCAAGGGATCCGAGCTTGTAATGGTGCGTGAAACCATAGCCTACGCCCAGCTTCGAAAACAGGTCAAGATTGACGACACCATAGGAATTCTCACTGAAATAGTAGTCAAAGGCGGTCTTGATATAATACCCTTCCTCTGTACTATACCCGATGACTGGCAGCAGCATAGAGGCTTCCTGCCAATCATAGTCGAGAGGAAGCACAAGATAAGGCCAATAGAAAAGCGGAATAGAGCCTTCGTAATAGGTCACCTTGCGGATAATCAACTTAGCATCGGCAGTCCGTTCAATTTCTTTGACTGCTAAATGAAAATGCGGATCTTCTAAGTCGCACGTGGTAATTCTACCATCGACTATGGTGTAGGTTTCCCCGTCAAGCACGACTCTGTCGGAACGTAGGAAAACTGGGCTTGCCGCCTTCTCAGCCTCAATCAAGGCTTGGACATCAAAGAATTCACCATGGTTCTGAGCCAGATTATAAATCAGGGTTTCACCAGTAAGCTCGTTATCACCCTGTCGAAAAACGACACTACCTGAGACTATGAGTTCCTCTGTGGCGGCGCGCCACTCGACATAGTCGCCAGCAATTTGAACATCTTCTGCTTCGATGACAACATCGCCCTCACCGATAAACAGCTGCTCGTTCACATCGTACCATCCAGCCCGCGCCACAGTGATGCGGACGCTGCTGGCTGCACCCGCATGTCCACTCGAAACCAACCCTACGGCCAGGGCGATCAGTAAAATGACGATAGTCCGTATGTGGCGCATGAATCGACTTTCCTTTCCAAAGCCTCCTATGCCCGATCAGAACGAAGGATTAGCGTAATACCGATCACAGCAAACAACCCATTCACCAACCAAGCAGAGACTAGAGGCGGAAGCACACCGTTTACACCGAGAGACCTTGCGACAGATGTGCCCACATAATAGAGCAGCAGAACGATCAAAGTCACAGCCACACCAAAAGAACGTCCAGCACGGCTGTGCAAAGTCATGGGAGCTGCAAATAAGGCAAAGATCAGTGACGACATAGGCATCGCCAGTTTGATGTGATAATCCACTACAAATGAAAGCACCTTTAGCCCGCTTCGCTGAAAGCGCTCGATATGCTCACGCAGTTCGCGGCGGTTCATTTCATCAGTGGTGCGTTGATTTCCCAAGAATACATCGGCGCCCTGATCAGTAACAATCTCCAACTGCTGAAAGCGAGTTTCATGGGTGACAAAACCTTCGCTGTCCAGTTCCTGCACAATTCCATCATAGAGAACCCAGATGTTATCCTCATAGCGCCCCCGCTTCGCAGTCGTCAAACGCGGGAACACCCCCTGCCCTAACTCATACACAAGGATGTTGCGCAGCTCGCGGGTATCATTGGCA
Source organism: Bacillota bacterium (assembly GCA_012521295.1). Lineage (GTDB taxonomy): Bacteria > Bacillota > Limnochordia > Darwinibacteriales > Darwinibacteriaceae > JAAYMS01. The sequence goes on along the minus strand of JAAYMS010000078.1, from coordinate 9,812 downwards.
ACCTCGCTGATATAAAAATAGCGATTTTCACCACCATAGAAGAATACATTTTCCTCAATGAGGGGAATCCCTTCAGTAAAAACTATCCTGCGCAAGGTGTTTTCAAATTTGTGGTTCGCCTCTGGTACAATTTCTTCACTTGCCCAATAGGTCAAACCACTTATCACCAGGCCGAGGATGAGAACGGGTAAAATAATGCGCGGAAAAGAGAGGCCGCTGACGCGCATTACCTTCATCTCGCTGTCCTGCACCAAGCGGCCCAAGGATACCAAAGTCGCAAATAAGACTGCGATCGGCAGCGTCATCACAGCCATGCCCGGGAGTTTATAGAGAAGCATTCGGCCCACAGTCCTAACGGGAACGCTCTTAACGAAAATCAGATCGGTCAGTTCGAATAACAGTCCACTGATGAGAATCACAGTAAAGCCAAATACACAGAACAAAAACGGGCCGAGGAACTCACGTACAATGTACCGATCAATCCGACGCGGAAAGATCATGATTATCTCCCCTTACGGCAGCAGCATAAACCTCCTAGAATGAGAACCGATAATTCAAACCCGCACCCAAGCGCTGAAAATCAGACAGGTAGATATGGGCTCCGAAGTTGGGCGCGAATTTCGCAGTTATACCTGTATTCAATCCACTGCCATCATACTCTACACCTAAAGTCAGAAGCGGTGCGTTCTTGTTGACCTGAACAGGGTTGAGGACGTAGCTCAGGCCGACCATACCTTTAGAATAACGTCCGCTACCAAAAGCCAGGTGGCCACGAATGCCAGACACCAACTGCTTACTAAGGACGCCGTAGAAATCAAGACGCGAATCCGTTATCTCCATTCCTAAGGCAACACCAGGAACTGCTGTCTGTTCCTTTACTAGAGCCAACTTCAGAGCCGTACGCAGATGGGCCTCGGAGCTAAACACTCCGCCAAGGTCTGCCTGCAGCTGGTTAAACATACCCACTGAACCTTTCAAGTGGGTGTTCCCTCGATGGTTAAACAGACTCAGCTCGATGGCACCGTCCGGCAGTACATCTGCTGAAGGCACAGCAATGATCCGCGCCTGTACCTGTGCTGCGCCTAATAATGCAGCGAGAATAAGTACAGTTACTACAAGTCTTGCTTTATGCATGAATGAAAAACCACCTTTCTCCAATCTTCCAAATGTATTCTCTTCTAGGTAGAAAATTACCTCCCCTCGATCTGTGGGATTTGCTGGGACAAAAAAAGGACAGCACTACTGCTGTCCCTTACTTGAGGCGCCCAATCACTTCAGAACTGATGTCAACGCCTCCATATCTTACTACATCACTATCGATTACTAGAGATATGCCTTTATCCTGCGCAACCTGCCTTACCGCTTTGTCTACCTCTGCCTGGAGTTGGGCTTCTAATTCTTGGCGATAGGCAAGGTACTCAGCATAGGCCTGCCGTTCTTGGCTGGCCAGCTCTTCTTCTGTTGCTTCTTCGTCCACAGCTGCTGTCAGCTGCTCAACGAGCTCGTTATACCTATCCATCAGCATTTTGTTGAGTTCTTGGGCCCGTGGGCTCTCATCGACTATTCGTACCAAATCGATAACCCCGATCTGTGGCTCCGAAGCAGGGCCCCACAGCAGCCAAGCTAGTGCCGCTCCCAACAGAATTACCGCAACCCAAGGAAGATATTTCGTCAAGATTTCACCACCTCTGCTCTCTTCGTTAGTATTACCGGTTAACGAAGGAGTTACGCAGACTGTGTTCGAAAGCCCAAAGGAAATCTGCTTTAAAGGCCGAGTATTCTTCGGCTAGTTTTTCCTCAATTTCTTGGCCTACTTCTAGCTGGAACTGGGCAAATCGTTCTTCTAGTGACTGCTCAAAATCAGCTAATCGCCTATGAAGTTCGGCTTCTTTTTCCGCGAGCGCATCCTCCATCGCCTGCTGCAGTGCGGCCATGGCTTCGGCCCGTTCTAACTCTTCCTCATCATCAAGAGTCAGGAGAAGCAGTTCCAACTGCAGGCGCAGCATCTGAGGCCCGTACTCTTCTTGAAGGGAGGCGGCATATTCCTGCCCTTCTTGTTCGATTTGTGCGAAAAAAGCTTCATACTCCTTATCAAGCTGGGCCTGGAACTCGTCAAGGCGCCGACTGAGCTCTGCTTCCCCAGCCTCTTTCAGCAGCGTGTGATAAGATAAAAGCTCTCTGTCCATTTCCTCGAGCATGCGGACGATCGGTTCGTGTCCTGCACATGCTGTTGCGGTAGTTAACATGAAAAGCACCACTGCAATCGTGATGCGGTGCTGCCAATGTCTCATCAGTCAGGCTCACCTCAACGCAATTATATCAGGGAGGCCTTGAGCCGAACAAATGCAAAAAAAGCCAGGCAGCAACTGCTGCCTGGCTCCACTGACTGATTCTAGAAAGTATGACCGATACCGAAGTAGAACTGGCCGGAGCGCTTGTTCTCCTCATTCTTACCTAGGCCGTAGTCAAACCGGAGAAGTCCGAGAGGAGTGTCAAGGCGCACACCCACACCAAAGCTGTTGTTCATGTCGGTTAAGTTGAGGCTCTCATCGTTGTCCCAGGCCTTACCCCAGTCGGCAAAGACCACACCTGTAATCTTCTCGACAATTGGGAAGCGGAACTCTGCATTCAAGACCAACATGTTATCTCCCTGGAGGGTGTCACTAGAGCCACGAGAATAACCGCGCAGAGTGTCAGCTCCGCCGATTCTAAAGCGTTCGCTCTCCGGAAGTTCACCAGCTAAGGTGCGCCCGCCAAGGCCACGTACGGCAAATACGTAACCACCATCGAACAGTTCAAAGTAGCGGCTGTGATTGAGACGCAGCTTGACAAACTGTGAGTTACCGCCGAACAGCTTTGTTCCTACTTCTACGTAGGCATCATTGCGGTATCCTTCAGTAGGATTGAGTGGGTGGTCGGTAGTGTTTGTGTTTACGCCAATACCCACGATCCTGCTTCTTACATCATCATGCTTCAGATCGTATTCAGCCTTCTCTGCCCGCAGAGTGAGCCGGCCGCGAGTAAACTCGGTAAATGGACGGCCCAAGGTCAGATCTCCACCACTCTTGGTCTGCTTAATCTTGAGAGGCTCGCCTTCTTCGTCCTTATCATCAATAGTGTCATGTTTACGATAGAGGTTGACACCTAATGAGGTTCCACCCGAATCAATGTAGGGCTCACAGAAACCAAACTCATAGCTGCGCATATCTTTGCCGAGCTGCAGCATGGCATTGACACGCTGGCCGCGTCCGAGGAAGTTGTCATCTGCAGCTTCGACGAAGCCCACCAGACCCTCCTGAGGACTGAATGCGACTCCGAAAGTAGCCGAACCAGTCTTCCGCTCCTTGAGGTTGATGGTCAGTACAGTCTCATCGGGGTTTTCTTCTTCAGAAAACTCGCGGCTGATCTCATCAAAATAGCCCAGCATCAAGACACGGCGCAGACTGCGGTCGATTTCCTTCAAGTCAACTGGATCGCCGGGCTTAAAGGTCAACTCACGCTCGATGACGAAGTCTTTGGTTTTTTCATTGCCCACAATGTTAATGTCTTTGAGGACAGTATCTGAAAGCTCAATTACAATCTGGCCTTGAGTGTCAGCTTCGAGATTAGCTATCCGTGTTAACCGGCCATAGTTCTCCAAAACCCAAGGCTGCAGGTTCTGAAGATCCTCCATCAGATCAAGCACATTCAAAACTTGGCCTCTCTTGGTCTTCATCTGCCGTTCGAAATCACTCATAGCATAGTGACCAGCATTGCGGAAGATGATATCTGTAACGACAGGGTTCTCAACCACACTAAAGATAATGGCGAGGCTGCCGTCGTTCAAAAGCTCCTTAGTTGCCGAGGCATCTTGAAAGTACCCTGTATCATAGATCGATCTCAAGTCATCAAGGATCAGCTCATCTACTGCCGGCTGACCAATCTGCGTTTTAACAATGGCAGCCGTGATGATGCTGTCGTCGAGATGCTGATTACCTTCTATAATGATCTCCTTGATAACAGGGCCATTCGCTATACCGGCATCCTGCCCATATACTGCTGGGGAAAACACCCCGAGAAATATGAAGCAGATAAGGACGGCTGCCGTTGAAATATGTCGTCTACTCATTTCACTGCCTCCCAATCTTTACGGAATCCTTTGACTATCCTTCTACTAATTCATTCGCAATCCTGTCCAGCTCTTTGGGTATTTCCTGACTATCTTTCCAGTTCAATACTCGGCCGCCACAACCTCAATGTCGAAACTGGCCATTCCTTCCATTACATATTGGGTAGCAAGCCGGACACTCTGCAGTTCGCTGGTAGTATCACTCCAGCGAAAAGCTGGAATACTGGGGGATTCTTCGGCTTCCCCAGAATCTCCCTCACCCGCATCATCAGCTAGTGAAGTTCGGCGAGAAGAGGCAAAAGAATCAATAAATGGATAAAACTCAGCCACAATCTCATTATTTTTCTCTCGATCCATAAAATCGGTTATGAGCTTGTCTAAGCTTTCGGCTCCCGTAGCCACAGTGTGTGATACTTCCTCATCACTGTCATAGTCAGTCGTTAGGGAGACATGTACCGGAGGTTTGGTGACATAGTACCCTTCGGCGCCGCTGCGCACCGTGACAGTCAGCAGTCCAGGCATTGTGTCTTCAGGAATATCAATCCGCAAAATCCGTGTCTCCGGTTCTTGACGATAGGGCCGAATTGTCACTTCTACTTCTAAGCTATCACCAGGAATCACGGTGGAGAGACGGGGTACCGCTTTTTCTATGGAGGCAGTCCGACGCTCCTTGGCAACCTCAATCTCGACTGTAATTTGACTTAACTCAATCTCCTGGAGACTATTATTAGCTAAGAGTTCTAGGCCTGAGTTGAGGTCGATTAACGACCAAACCGCGATATCCGAATCGCTGTAGTAAAGGTTTTCGCGAATCATAGGATAAGGAATGCCGGGTGACTCAAACTGGAGCCGCACATAAGCAGTCCCCGCCCCTACCCTATCAAGAGTCGCATCGACACCTTGATAAGCACTGGACAAGATAAGCGGAATCATCAAGGACGGTTCTGTAATAACCTGCACATTATATGTCCGCTTCAGGTTTTGATCCTTGTCATGTACTGCTATTTTTACGGGGACATACTTGGGCTCTCGATCAAGGCGGCCTGCAACTCCAGCGGCTCGATCCTCGAATACACCGCCGATTGGCTTTCCTACAGACAAGATCTTATAGGGAAAATCAATGCTGGGCATGGTGTAGTGCACATAAGCATCAGCAGCGAAAAATTCAATGCTGCCTAGATGAGTAAACGGATGGCCAAAACCAACGAAACGGCCATCTTCTTCTACATGGGTTACTGTACCAAAAGAAGCTGCCTGGAAATCTCCACGCATCAACTCTACCGCAAATGCACTACCAGGTTCGAGGGCGCGAGGTTCGGCATCAACCTTGTGAGCCAAAGCAGGCACATCAGAAAAACGCAGCTGTGGCAGAGCGGTGCGCAGATAGTCTAAAGCACGCACCCCAAGGCCTGTCACGACAACGGGTGATCTGAGCGCTGACATCTCCGGTGGTATATCGCTGTATACCAAATCCCGCTTCGCTTCAGCAGGAATCCTGTCCATAAGGTCCAACATGGCCTGCGCAGGAGTAAGCATCGCGATGCGGTGATCTGCGAGAGAGTAGCCGTAACTTACAGCTCCCAATAAGGCTCCGTCGATATAGACAGGACTACCGCTCATACCAGAAGCGATTCCACCAGTACGATCGATCACATCTCCGCTTAAACGAACGAGGATCAAGTCAGGAGTAGGTGGGCTCTGCGGAATGATTCCCAGGATTTCTACATTAAACTCCTCAATCTCTTGTCCTGCTACAACGGTCTTACCAACGCCCATTAATCCGGGTACAACCTCGTTGAGAGGAAAAATCTCTACGGCATAGCATCCCGCCGAAAAAATAACAAAGCACAGTCCGATCACTAACAATCGGGAGAATTTGGTCATTAAAGCCACTCCTTACCTTCGACTCTCTGGCGTGATCACCACTATCGCGTTGCTGACTGCTCGCTCAATGCCGTCAGATGGTAGGTTCAAGACCCGATCGCGAATCACCATAGTAGTCGATCCGCCGCCGTCAAGGTTCATCGCCTGGACCGCTCCTAACTCTATCATCAATTCAGCCAGCTCAGCCAAGGTCATACCAACACTAATACCCGGCTGCCGCCCATTAACGGTAACCAGCAGAAGTTTGTGATCGGCAGTAAACCCTAATGCAGTTCGTGGAGCGCGCCCCACCAACACATCAGGTTGGAAGAGCTCAGTCTCTCCAGTAATATGTACTATTCCATCACGTACTAGACGCGGGCCTCCTCCAATAATCTGCTCGACTCCCAACGCAAACCAGTCAGGTTCAAGGGCCAACTGAACTTCCACCGCATCGCCCACCTGCAGCGTCGCTAGGAAATCTCGGGCGGCGCCGTGCCCTGAAAGGACTAGCCCGTTTTCTGGAATGTCTGCATTACCCTGGTAAATCCCAACAACTATACCATCAACGAGTACAATATCCCAACCATACACATTGGTACCAGTACTGGTTCCATAGCGGCGTGTATATACGATCAAGTCATCCTGAAGCCGTGGACGGTTAATTCCTGTTACCCGATGCTCACTACCATCAGCTAAGCGGGCGACTCCGTGAAAGTCAACCGCATCCATCACGGCAAAGCCAGGACCTAAACCGATGGCAGTACGCTTCGCATAGGGCTCACTTACAAGTTCACCATCGATGGCGAACAACCCTAAGGGGCGGCCGTCTCCTGCGAAAAAGGCACCATTTACAGCTGCAATAGCCTGAGAACGCCACGCCATACTGCTCACCCGTTCTCTTCCGCGAACCGAGTCTTGGGCAAGCACCAGCTTAACCTCGACTCCAGGCCGAAGAGCATCGATCCTCAAGTAGTTGACGATATTCGGCCCTGCGGCACCAGCCCTGCGCTGATGACCATAGCGTACGCCTACACTCACAACCTGTTCTGACGTCTCAACATACTCCTTAGCCACTTCAACAATAACTGCATCGTCAGTTTCAGTGACGTTCGGCGCAGGTAGGCGATAATCGAACTCCAAAACAAGGCGCGCTGTTCCATCAGAAGCCGCTGACCAGCGCACTACCTTCAAAGCTACATCCTGCACCTTGATCTGCTGAGCTCGCCCCCAGACGTTCTTCTGCGCATCCACGATTACCTTCATGGGATTCGTGGTGTGCCAAACATGGTAAGACTGACCTTCACCCTTCGGCAAGACTAGAGTAATCTTGGCCTGGTCGATCTGCAGACCTTCGGGCAGGGCTGCGAGCCCTAGGGAAGATACCAAAATAAACAATAAAAAAGTGCACAAGAGAGTCCGTGCTAACTTCACTGGCCAGTCCCTCCATTCAAACTTATACATTCTGGAAACATAATCATTCTCCTGCCGATCAAAAAACTCTGCAAGTGAAAGCACCTGCAGAGTTCTATTGCCTAATAGCAGAAGAAAAGCTTAGTCCTCATCAGGCACGTAGCGCTCCATCTGCTCGTAAATCATTTTGGCTAAACCGAGACTCTGGCTCCGGGCAGCGTTATCTGCGATTTCTTGGTCGAGCATAGATTGGAAGATCTTCTCCGCACGGCCCCCACCGAACAATTCGTTATCAGGAACAGTCTTGCGCATCTCCGACAGAAGGATATTCAAAAACAGCGATTCAAACTGCTCTGAAGCCTCCTGCAGCGCCTTCTTTGAAGAGGACAAATTCTTACGCGCTGCCTGTTCGGCCTTAGCCGTCAAGTTCATTCCTGGATCCCATGCTGTCCGCATGCTCAACACCGCCTAAATAATAATCAGTTCGCCAAAGAGTGCGCCCGAAGCTTTGACCGCCTGCAGAATAGCAATGATATCCCGCGGAGAGGCTCCGATTGCATTAAGAGCATCCACCAAGTCCTGTACGCTGGTACTGCCGTCCAAGACAGCTGTTTGATGGATGATTTCATCACCGATGATGGCAAATCCTTCATCTATCTGCTGAACTTCAGGTTCAATTGTGATACGAATACCGCCATGAGACACCGCCACTGGTGCGATCCGGACTGATGAACCCATAACCACAGTGCCAGTCCGCTCATTGATGACTACCCGGGCATTGGTATCAGGCCTGATAGGCAGTTCTTCAATCTGGGCGATAAACCCTACGATGTTGTACCTGTGCGATAGCGGGACCTGAACCTCGATGGTCGATTGATCACGGGCGAACGCTGTCTGGCTCCCGTACACCTGGTTGATCACATCGACTAAGCGGGCCGCAGTAGTGAAATCAGGTTGGTTGAGCACAATCGAGACAATATTATCTTGGCTCAACACCGAGTCAATCTCCCGCTCTACGATGGCTCCATTGGGAACCAAAGCTACTGTTGCATGGCTGTCTCCACTGCTGCCGCGCCCCTGCAGCCCACCGATAGATAGTGGCCCCTGTGCCACAGCGTAAATCTGGCCATTAGCAGCCTGGAGCGGTGTCTGCAGCAAAAATCCTCCCTGCAGACTGCGGGCATCACCGATAGAAGACACGGTAACGTCAATCCGATCACCAGACCGGACGGAAGTGGGAATGTCAGCTGTGACCATCACTGCTGCGATATTCCGCATCCTCAAATCATTAGCCGATACCGAAATTCCGAACCCTTCCAGCATGTTAGCAATCATCTGCACATTGGCCCTCGAGCCGCTGCTGTCGCCTGTTCCCTGAAGGCCAACAACCAAGCCTAGTCCGTAGATCTGGTTATCCCGGACTCCATGAATCCGGGCAATATCCTTCACCCGCACAACAGGAGTGTCATAACGCAGGCTTTCCACCTGCTGGGCAATACCCTGACCTGCCGCGATCAGCACCAAGAGCAGCGCTGCCGTCCAAACTCGCCTTGCCACTATGACTCCTCCCTTCTAAAACAGCCAGTTAAAGATCCTGGTGATAATTCCAGGGTTATTCTTATCAGCAACGATCCCCGTTCCGACGAATGAAATCTCTGCATCGGCCACGAAGGGAGATAATACTGTGTTATCCGCTGCAATATCCTGACTGCGGACGATGCCCCGCAGAATAATCTCTTGTTCTTCTCCGTTGATCACGATGGATTGACGCCCTTCAATGCGAAGAGTGTCATTCGGCAGAACCTCGACAACCTTGGTTGTCACCTTGGCGGTTAAACTGCCGCCGCGGGTTGTCTGTCCAGTGGCGGTAAACGAATCGCCACCGCCCATACCGAATAGCGGTATCAGGTCTGCTAGAACCCCCAATCCAGGCCCTACCTGGACCTGAGAATCTTTGCCGGTGGACGTGTTTGCACTCTGCCGAGCTTGTGCTTGCTCCACGATGATTACCGTGACTAAGTCACCAAGGTTTCGAGCTTTGCGGTCGGCAAACATCGAACCACCATTATCCAGGGGGAAAAGCGAAGAAGCCCACACCTGGCCAGCTGCTGCCAGACAGATAATCAAGAGCAGTACAGCTATTCGACTGTATTTCACTGTCCTTGCCCCCCTACCAACACGAGTACTGTGTCGGAATCTATAATCTCACCATAGACAATCTGTCTCGAAGTCGTGTTCTCAACTGGAATAACCTCGCCCAAGCCACCAGATGCCCGAGCAACGCCAGGGGCCGAGACTTGGACTGATCCAGTAACGGAAATGATCGTCACAGGGTTTCCCCGCTCAATCAGGGGCGGAACTTCCACCCCAGCAGGCGTAAGAATTGCTCCGCCAGAAAAGGCTCGCACTGTGCGCTTCCCGATGAACT
>JAAYMS010000077.1 GCA_012521295.1 Bacillota bacterium | reverse complement strand
TCTCCATTGATATCTCAACAAAAGAGTTGAATCTCTAGCTGAAGCTCAAATATTTGACAGAGTCAAACATAGGCTTACACAAACTCTTGGCTGTGATTGTGTTTCTGTTGTTCGGTTTTCAAGGTTCAAGAGCTAGTCCGATTGACTCGCTCTTTAGTACTGCCGCCTGGATTGTATCTCCGGGCGGCAGCGAAATCATCATAACACATTTTGTGTGCTTCGTCAACCAGGTTTTTTCCTGAGACGAAATTTGCTGCCGTTCAGCGGTTCCCCGCCGACGGACTCATATCATAGCATCGGTGAAGTGTAGATGTCAATTGGGATTTTGCTCTTATTTTTCTTCGTCGCCTTCGTCTTCTTCACCAACGATATTAGCTACTGCGACAACCTTGTCGCCTTCATCAAGACGCATCAATGTTACACCTTGAGTGTTGCGTCCCTGGACAGATATATCGCTGACACGCAGTCGGATCATGATGCCTTCCATGGAGATGATCATTACCTCATTTGACTCCTGCACTAGGAGTACGTCAGCAATAGCACCTGTCTTTTCTGTCTTGTTCAGTGTCTTAACACCTTTACCACCCCGAGCGGTACGGCGGTACTCGGTTACTGGTGTACGCTTTCCATAGCCGTTTTCTGTAACAACCAAAAGATCAGCACCGTTTGCTACGCCAAGCCCTACCACCCAGTCGTTCTCTTCAAGAGTGATACCTTTTACACCGCGGGCAGTCCGGCCCATGCTGCGGACTTCTTCTTCGGCAAAGCGAATGGCCTGTCCCTCTCTAGTGACCAGCATAATCTCTTTGTCGCCATCTGTGAGCTCAACACCGATCAGTTCATCGCCTTCATCGAGGGTGATACAGATGATACCACCTGTTCGATTTGTATCGAACTCGCTGAGCACCGTCTTTTTGACTACGCCATACTTTGTTACCATCACCAGGTATTGATCATCGGCGTACTCAGTGATCGGTATAGTTGTCTGGATCCGCTCTTCGGGCATCAAGCTCAAGAGATTTATGATCGCCGTGCCGCGCGCATTGCGGCCAGCTTCAGGGATTTCGTGGCCACGCAGCCGGTAGACTCGCCCTTGGTTGGTAAAGAAGAGCACTGTGCTGTGTGTGCTTGCAACAAAGAGCTGTTCCACAAAATCGTCTGACTTGGTATTCAGCGCTGTAATACCCCTTCCGCCCCTATGCTGAGGGCGGTAAGTATCAACGGGCAGGCGCTTAATGTAACCATCATGGGTGACAGTTACGACAATATCCTCTTCGGCTATCAAGTCTTCGAGGTCTAGATCTCCGCCAGACCGTCCGATAATAGTGCGTCTTTCATCGGCGAACTCTTCTTTAATAGCGAGGAGTTCTTCTTTGATTATTTCATAAACCAGTCGGATATCTCCGAGAATTTCCCGCAGGCGGGCAATGGTTTTCTGGAGATCAGCGTATTCGGCTTCGATTTTTTCCCGTTCAAGGCCAGTCAGTCTGCGGAGCTGCATATCCAATATAGCTACAGCCTGCCGTTCTGTAAGCCCAAAACGCGTCATGAGCTGCTGACGGGCCACCTGGTCATTTTCTGCTGAGCGAATCAGGTTAATGATTTCGTCAATATTATCAAGGGCAATTCTGTATCCTTCTAGGATATGTGCCCGCTCTTCGGCTTTGCGAAGATCAAACCTGGTTCGGCGGACTACTACTTCTTTCTGATGATCGAGGTAGTGCTGCAGTGTTTCCCGCAGAGACAAGATCTTAGGCTCATTGTCTACTAGAGCCAGCATGATCACACCAAAAGTCTCCTGCAGTTGGGTGTGCTTGTAAAGGCGGTTGAGTACAACGTGTGGGTTAGCGTCACGACGCACCTCAATAATCACTCGCGTACCAGTTTTATCCGACTCATCCCGCAGATCGGTGATACCCTCGACCTTTTTATCGCGCACCAGCTCGGCAATTTTCTCAACAAGCCGGGCTTTATTGACCATGTATGGAATTTCGGTGACCACTATCCTGGTCTTGCCGTTGGACATCTGCTCAATTTGAGTTTTTGCCCGGACTCTGATCTTGCCGCGCCCAGTTTCATATGCTTCCTTAATCCCTTCACGGCCGAGGATAATCGCTCCAGTAGGAAAGTCAGGGCCTTTAATATGACTCATTAATTCTTTCGTGGTTATCTCTGGGTTATCAATCATGGCCACAAGCCCGTCTATTACCTCGCCCAAGTTATGGGGCGGAATATTAGTGGCCATACCTACAGCAATACCCTGGGCTCCGTTCACCAATAAGTTGGGGAATCTGCTTGGAAGAACACTGGGCTGCTCAAGAGTTTCGTCAAAGTTTGGTACGAAATCAACCGTGTCTTTTTCGATATCACGCAGCATCTCCATTGCAATTTTAGAGAGGCGTGCTTCGGTGTAACGCATAGCGGCTGGTGGGTCACCATCCACGCTGCCGAAGTTACCCTGTCCGTCGACCAGCATAGCGCGATATGAGAACGGCTGTGCCATGCGTACCATCGCATCGTAAATGGCTGAGTCACCATGTGGATGGTACTTACCCATGACTTCGCCCACAATTCTCGCTGATTTCTTATGTGGACGATCATATCTCGTACCCAGCTCGCTCATGCCGTATAAGATGCGGCGTTGGACTGGTTTGAGGCCATCGCGTACATCAGGCAGAGCACGTTCAACTATGACACTCATAGCATAGTTGATGTACGAGGTTTTCATTTCTTCAGTTATGTTAACGGGAACGACTTTATCCCCGCCCAAATTAACGCTCACTAGCTACACCCCATCTCTTAGACGTCAAGGTTCGTAACTTCTTTAGCATGTGTTTCGATGAACTCTCGGCGCGGCTCGACCTTTTCACCCATCAGCGTCGTGAAAATGTCATCGGCACGAACTGCATCATCAACTCTGAGCCTCAGGATTGTACGTTTTTCCGGGTCCATTGTGGTTTCCCACAGCTGCTCGGCGTTCATCTCTCCTAGACCCTTGTATCTCTGAATAGCGATTCCTTGACGTCCAATTTCGTCCAACAGTTGGTTCAACTCATCATCAGAATAGCAATAGTGGACCTGCTTGCCTTTTCTAACCTGATATAGGGGCGGCAGCGCAATGTACACATACCCGTTTTCCAAGAGAGGCCGCATATACCGGTAGAAGAATGTCAGCAGTAGTGTTCTAATGTGAGCACCGTCTACGTCTGCGTCGGTCATCAAAATGATCTTGTGGTACCGTGCTTTATCTAGATCAAAGTCTTCACCGACGCCAGTACCAAAAGCGGTAATCATGGCGCGAATTTCTTGGTTGTTCAGAATCTTATCTAGGCGCGCTTTTTCCACATTTAGGATCTTACCTCGCAGCGGTAGGACTGCCTGGAAACGGCGATCACGGCTCTGCTTGGCGGTACCACCAGCCGAATCACCTTCGACGATGAATATTTCACACAGCTCAGGATCGGTGATACTGCAGTCCGCCAGCTTTCCTGGAAGAGATGATACGTCTAGTGCTGTCTTCCGGCGGGTAAGCTCCCGAGCTTTGCGAGCAGCCTGACGCGCTCTTTGAGCTTGGATACACTTCTCGATGATGCGTTTCGCCTCTGTGGGATTCTCCTCTAAGAAGATGGCAAGCTGTTCTGCCACAACAGACTCCACAGCTCCCCTTACATCACTATTGCCCAGTTTGGTCTTAGTCTGGCCTTCAAACTGAGGATTAGGAATGCGTACGCTGATGACGGCAGTGCAGCCTTCTCGCACGTCTTCACCAGAGAGATTTTCCTCATTCTGCTTAAGCATGTTCCGCTTACGGGCATAGTCATTAAAAGTGCGCGTTAACGCCGATCTAAATCCGGTTAGGTGGGTTCCACCCTCATGCGTATTGATGTTGTTAGCAAAGCTGAGAATGATCTCAGAGTATCCGTCGGTGTACTGCATGGCTACTTCGACTTCTAGATCTTCTGATACTGCGTTCAAGTAGATCGGCGTCTTGTGCAGCACATTTTTATTGCGATTGATATATTCGACAAATGAGACAATTCCGCCGTTATAAAGGAACCAATGCCGACGCCCTGTTCGGTGATCGGTGAAGTACATTTCTATTCCCTTATTGAGAAACGCCAGCTCCCGCAGTCGATAAACAATCATCTCTGCCTGAAATACTGTGGTCTCGAAGATCTGTGCATCAGGCTTGAATCGAATTAGGGTCCCTTTTTCTTGTGTCGGCCCTAAGTCCTCAAGTGTGGAGACAGCATTACCCCGCTCAAAACGCTGGCGATAGTGGCGGCCATTGTACCACACCTCAGCTTCTAACCATTCAGAAAGGGCGTTAACGACTGACACACCTACGCCGTGGAGACCGCCTGAAATCCTGTAGTGGCTGCCTTCTTCACCGAATTTACCACCGGCATGAAGTACCGTAAGTACTGTTTCAAGTGTTGACTTGCCTGTTTTCGGGTGAATATCAGTGGGAATACCGCTGCCATTGTCGCGCACAGATAGAGATCCATCATCATGGATTTCTACGTCAATGCGGTCACAGTAGCCAGCCATCGCTTCATCTATGGAGTTATCGACAATTTCAACAAATAAATGGTGAAGCCCATAGATGTCCGTATTGCCGATGTACATGCCGGGACGGCGTCTGACGGCTTCCAACCCTTCCAAGACTTGAATCTGTTCTGCTGTATAGTTTGTGGCCATGTTCTTCTCCAACAGCTATCTACTCCTCGCAAGTGTTTACGTCTCTCAGCCATTCTTGAGCTCTCTTTTGGAGTGTCGCTGAAGATATGGGAGATAGGTAAACAGTCTTCTCAGTAATAACACATGAAACAGGCTCATTAGTTAATCTTACCACAAAACCCTCTTCGTGCGCGGTCTTTAGGAAGCCCTGGTTGAGCTCCCCGCCGTTGCGCAAATTAATAATGGCAATAATTTCGCGGAATGAAATCATCTTCTCGCTGCCTATATGCAGAAACATTAAACTACCCCTCTAACCTATTTTGCCCGCGTCTATTCTGAAGACAGCCGCATCGGCTAGGATGTCCTGAGTAAAACTGCCTAAATGGGTTGTGGTAATTACAGTCTGAGCCTTTTTATTCAGCAATTCTACCAGGAATTCACGGCGCGACTTATCGAGCTCCGACATAACATCATCCAGGAGCACCACCGGGTATTCCCCCGTTTCCTGATAGATTAATTCCATTTCTGCCAATTTACATGAAAGGACCGCCGTTCTCTGCTGCCCCTGGCTGGCATAGGTCTTGGCATCTTGGCCGTTGACTGAAAAAAACAGGTCATCGCGATGCGGGCCTGTTATGGTATAGCCGCGGCTGACTTCTTGTGGACGTTCCTTCTTCATCTGCGCAAGCATATAGCGGCCGAAACTGCCTGCATCACCTATCCGATCCCATTGTTTGAGATCCATTCCAAACGGGGCATAGCTGATACTCAGTTCTTCTACACCACCTGTTATGTGCTTGTGTATGTCTGCAGCGAGTATGCTGAGCTGATCTACAACAGCGCGGCGCCGCTGCATAACGCGATCTGCTAGATCAGCGAGCTGCCCATCCCAAATGGGCAGCTGGTTAAGGAGTCCAGCGTTGTAAGGTGCGTCTTTCAGCAATTGATTACGCTGACGCAGAACCCTCTGAAACTTCAGCAGGTTATTTCGATAAAGAGCATCGGTCTGACAAATCTGAATATCCAAAAAGCGGCGGCGTTCGCTCGGCGATCCTTTGATGAGCTGCATGCTGTCAGGGGTAAATAAGACCACATTCAGTTTCCCAACAAAGTGGTTCGCGGTAGTGGCCTTCTGGTTAACAAACAGCTTCTTAGGACTGTCCTGCTGCACGATAACGCGCAGATCGATATCAGCATTTCTTTCAACTCGCCCATGAACATGGGCAGCTGTTTCATCATGGTAAATCAGCTCGGTCTCGCGGCCTGTTCGATAAGACTTACTCATGGCCAGAATATACATGGCCTCTAATAGGTTGGTCTTCCCTTGGGCATTGTTTCCGACGAAGATGTTGAGCACGGGATGAAGCTCAATTGCGGCGTGCTGATAATTTCGGAAATTTTTCAACTGAAGCTGCTTAATTCTCATGTTTCACAACTCAGCCGCCACTTTGATTATACCATAACCTTCGATGGCAATCTCATCTCCCGGCACAACTTTTTTGGCACGCCGAGTTTCAACGGTGCCATTAAGAGAAACCAAACCAGATTGAATCATGATCTTGGCCTCAGCTCCACTTGAAACAACATTTGCCCATTTGAGCAGCTGATCAAGCTGGATCGTCTCAGTTTTTATCGTCACAATTTTCATAAACTCACCCTTTTTAGATGCGGATCGGCATTAGGATGTATAGATGATTGTTATGCTCTGCAGGCCTAATTAAAGCCTGGCGTGGCCCTGGTTCGAACTTAAACATCACTTGATCCGCATCAGTAGCTTTTAGCATATCCAGAATAAACCGCGGTGAATAAGCAGATTTGCCATTTCCGCCAGTATGTTCCACGTTGAATTGTTCAACAGAACGGCCCAGTTCTGTCTGCATACCTAACTCTAATACACCGTCAGTAACTTGAATAATTACGGGCTGAGTCCCTTTACGATCAAAGAGAGCTGCTCGTTCGATCGCGTGCAGTAGATGCTGTCTATTCATGACAATCGTTATTTCCTGTTCAGTGTACAGTACCGGGCGATAGTTAGGAAACTTGCCGTCAATCAGGCGAGTAGTGAAAACGGTGTCATTAAAGCGGAAAGCCAGTTGGTTTTCACCATAGTAGACATCAATGAGCGTTTCATCCATGGGCAGACATCTCAGAAGTTCATTGATATTCTTCCCGGGAACAATGACTTCCATCGTGTCTGTGGTCAGGAAAGGTACTTCTGCTTTGGCGTAGGCCAAGCGATTAGAGTCGGTGGCAACCACCTTCAGTTCTCCATCAGATATTTCAAATAGAACGCCCTGCAGAATCGGTCTTTGATCATCGCTGCTCACGCAAAATAAAGTACTGTGAGCTAACTTGCTTAATTCATAGTCAGTCAAAGACATGATTTTCTGATCACAAATAGGAGGAGCGGGAAACTCGTCGCCCAGCAATTCGTTCAAAGTGAATTCTGTCGTACCCGCTGTAATTATGACTTGATTATCTCGTTTTTCAAAGATTACTGGGCCCGCTGGCAGTTTTCTAACTAAAGCTGAAAATAACTTGCCATCAAGGATAGCTGTACCAGGAGCAATGGTGGTACACTCTGTTTCTGTTTTTACAGAGATCTCTAAATTGTTAGCCGTTAAGGTCAATCTATTGCGATCAACTTGGAGTTGAATTCCGCTCAAGATCTGTAGAGTGCTGCTTGTCGATACTGCTCGTTCGACAAGGCGGACGCCTTCAGTTAAAGCGGTACTGTCAATTTGAAAATGCATAAATATACCTCCTGTGGAATAATCGCTTAGGGAGATAGTATAGGGTTAAATACATAAATATTCTTAGTCGTAGTAATAGTAGGCTGTGTGGGTTTGTGGAAAACCTTTGTTTGCCGTTAGAATCGCAGTTTTCCACAGATCACAAACTGTGCATCAATGCAAAAAGTTATCCACAGTATCCCTCAGGGAAAAAACGCGCGCCAA
Organism: Bacillota bacterium; assembly: GCA_012521295.1. Classification (GTDB taxonomy): domain Bacteria; phylum Bacillota; class Limnochordia; order Darwinibacteriales; family Darwinibacteriaceae; genus JAAYMS01. Next base: position 28,071 of record JAAYMS010000077.1, on the reverse strand, counting down.
ACTTGTTAATAGAGTTTTCCACAGCTTGTCCTATGAATTCTGCCGTATAGTATCGACCAATTCGCGTATAGTCACCTGCAGGGCTGGATCCATCTTGATCGCGCTCTGAATCTTGTCGCAGGCGTGTATCACTGTGGTGTGGTCACGGCCGCCAAACTCTGATCCAATCTGCGGCAGCGAGCTGTCGGTCATCTCGCGAGATAAGTACATGGCAACCTGGCGGGGAAAAGCGATCTTCTTGGTCCTTTTTTTCGACTTCATGTCCGCTATCTTGATGCCATAGTGATTAGCTACCACAGCCTGGATCTGTTCAATTGTGATCGGACGGTTTTTCGGAGCTTGAATCAGGTCCTTTAGCGCTTCAGACGTTGTCTCTACGTTTACTGGGACATTGTTAAGGTTGGCATAAGCTATCACTCTAATGAAAGCACCTTCAAGCTCGCGAATATTGCTCTGGATATGGGTCGCGATGTAGGTCAGGACTTCTGGATCGACCCGGTAGTTCTCCATATCTGCTTTTTTCTTCAGAATTGCAATCCGCGTCTCAAGATCAGGCGGCTGAATATCAGTAATAAGGCCCCATTCAAACCGGCTCCGCAGCCGTTCTTCGAGCGTAGGGATTTCTTTGGGAGGCCGATCTGATGAAATCACGATCTGGCGATTTGCCTCATAGAGGGCATTAAAAGTATGGAAGAACTCTTCTTGTGTCGATTCTTTGCCCGCGACGAACTGAATATCGTCAATGAGGAGCACGTCCACATTACGATATTTATTGCGGAACTCCACCATTGATTTCTTCCCAATGGCGGTAATTAGATCGTTGGTAAAAGTCTCTGAAGTTACATAAACTACATTTATATTAGGATCTCTTTCCATGGCCATATGGCCAATGGCATGCATCAAGTGCGTTTTTCCCAGCCCAACCCCTCCGTAGAGAAACAGCGGGTTATAAGCCTTAGCAGGCGCTTCAGCTACAGCTAAAGAAGCTGCATGCGCGAAACGATTGGAGTTACCGACCACGAAAGTGTCGAAGGTATAGCGCGGATTAAGGATAGAAGAAATAGGCTCCTGTCCTTGTCCTTGGGACGGAGCGGGAGCTGCGCTTTCCGGTTCCTCGACGATTTCTGGTGATTCAGGTTCAAAAACTTCGGGTTCGGAACTCTTCGATTCTGTAAGGGGCTTGAGATTGCTGGGAATGACAAGTTTAAGGTCCCAGTCCTTGTTTACTACATGGCGGAGTGTTTTGCGCAGGGGAGCCGCGTAGCGTGCATCAACCCAGTCTCGGGTAAACTCGTTTGGAAGCTCTACGAAGAGCGTATTTCCCTCAAAGTGGACTGGCCGGCTGTCTTTGATCCACGTATCAAATGATGGTTTAGCGAGTTCAGAAGCCATAATTTCTAAGACTTCCTGCCAAATCAGCTCCAACTGATCTATTTGGCTCATGAAATGCCCTCCTACATTTGCAGTCATCATTGTGGATTTCTGGATTTATCCACAGGTTCCTTCTTTTAATTTTGATGTTGATAACTTCCAGTGGATAGAAAGATTTTTCCTATACACAGAAAAGCATGTGGTTATACACAAGTTTATCCTAGAGGGAATACACGATGCAATGGGCAAAACAAAAGTTATCCACAATAACCACAGTTTATCCACATATCTTGTTGTTCTTGGGGATAGCTCGACTATCCATAATTCATCCCAACAACTGTCCACAACTGTTGTGAATAACTTTTGGGTTAGTTTTTTTGTGGAAAACAAGGCAGGAAGGCGATTTCCGCAAAGACCCCACTATCAGCGGTTTTTAATTATCCACAAAGGGTGTCGAAACCCACTTATGCACAAGTTATCTACAAGCTGTGGATAAGAAATCTCGATGCCATCGAGTCACAAAAGGGGAGAACAAGTGTTTAGGTGAAGTTATTCACACTTTGCCCACCTAAGGTTGGTTGACATCTGTGGGTTAAGTGGATATCCTTGAAGAGGCTCTAAGTGGCTGTGCAAAAAGCAATTTCCCGAAATTAGGTTGACATGCTTTTTCGTAATAAGATATAATTTTCTATGTATGTGAGCGCGTCGTTGGAAGGAGGTCTTGTCATGAAGCGTACTTTTCAACCTAAGAATCGCCGGCGCAAGAGAAACCATGGCTTTCTTGCAAGAATGCGCACCAAGGGTGGCCGGAGAGTATTAGCCCGCCGCCGCAGCAAAGGGAGACATGTTCTGTCGGCATAGCTTCAGTGGACCCGATATACGGGTCTTTCTCTTAAATGGTTCTTGTTTGGCTCGGGAAGCGGGTCTACAATCCCTGGAGGAATGTTTTTTAAATGGAACGCTTGGGTTCAAATGAAGATTTCCGGCGCGTCTATGCTGCAGGCAAGGTGCAGTACGGCCGCTATGTCGTTGTGACGGCTCTCCCTGTAGATGAGGACGTTACCCGAGTCGGTTTTTCGGTTAGTAAGAAGGTTGGGAAGGCTGTTGCACGCAATCTGATAAAGCGGCGTTTGCGGGAGATAGTCAGGACTGCGGCTGAGTTAAAACCCGGCTACCACGTGGTTGTAGGTGCCAAGCGCTCCAGCACGAGTGCGACCTATAATCAGCTGCGGGCAGATGTTCTCCGGGCAATGCAGGGATTGGGCCTTCTACCGAGAAGTATTGGCGGTGGGGAAAAATGATTAAGATTATCCTTCTATTAATTCGTGGATATCAGAGGTTCGTTTCCCCTCTTCTGCCGCGCAGCTGTCGCTTTTACCCCACCTGTTCTGAATATGCGCGACAGGCTGTGATTAAGCACCGCTGGAAAGGCCTTTGGCTTGCTATCCGGCGTATTTCGCGCTGCCACCCACTTAACCCCGGTGGCTACGATCCAGTTCCTTAGTATTGAATGGGGGCTCAGTCAAAAATGGGATACATTACGAGTGCCCTTGCATGGGTGCTCCAGTATATTTCTGAAGCGGTAGGCAGTTATGGTCTGGGTATCATAATTGTTACTTTTCTTCTGCGTCTAGTGCTGTATCCGCTTACCGTCAGCCAAGCAAAAAGCATGGCCAAACTGAAGAAAATTCAGCCGGAACTTGAAGAGATTCAGAAGAAATATAAGGACAAACCTGAGGAATATCAAAAACGTACAGTTGAATTGTACCAGAAACACGGTGTTAATCCATTAGGCGGCTGTCTACCACTGCTGCTTCAGTTACCTATTCTCTGGGCCTTCTTCCCCATTCTGCGGGAACTCCCAACCAGTGATATTACTAAGTTCATGGGGATATGGGAACTCAGTCAAGTCGCAAAAGATCCTTTATATATTTTGCCGATCCTTTCGGGTGTCACCACCTGGCTGCAGTCTAAGGTTACATCGACCGGGGACAGCAGTCAAAGTGCAATGCTGGTGGTTATGCCCATCATGATTGGTTTCATGAGTGCTCAGTTCCCGGCTGGTTTGGTTTTGTATTGGATCACAAGTAACCTGTTCAGCATTGGCCAGCAGCTTTGGATTAACAAGAAGGTGCTTTCAGCTGAACAAGGAGGCAATGCTAAATGAGGTCAGTAGAAGTTGAGGCCCGTACCGTTGACGAGGCTGTAGAAGAGGCCCTGGCGAGATTGGGTGCCAGCCGCGACGAAGTAAAAGTCACTGTGCTGGAGGAAGGTTCGAAAGGTCTCTTTGGTATTCTCGGTTCTAAGCAAGCGAAGGTCTTGGTAGAAAAACTTCCCGCAGCCCATGAGCGCAAGCTGGAAAAGACTATTGCGTTTCTCAATGAGCTCCTGCTGAAGATGGGAGTCAGCGCCCAAGTTAACGGTACCTCAGATGAAGAAACGATCAATATTGAGATTACCGGCGATGATCTAGGGACATTGATTGGGCGCCGCGGACAGACCTTAGATGCAATCCAGTACCTTACGGGGCTGGCTGTTAACCGGCAGTCTAGTGATGAATGGCACCGTATTGTCATTGACGTAGAAGGTTACAGAGCTCGGCGTACCGAAACTCTGCGGAGCTTAGCTCAGAGATTAGGTGCCAAAGCGGTATCTACTGGCAGGCGGGTTGCCCTCGATCCTATGAATGCAGCTGAAAGACGCATCATCCATCAGGAACTGCAGAGCTTTGAGGGTGTTGAGACCCACAGTGAAGGAAGAGAGCCGTACCGCAGGGTCATCATTGTTCCAACCAAATAAGCTAAAATTGGAGAGGGCGTGCCTAGTGTACGCCCCTTTTTAGTATGTGGTAGAATATCCACGAGGTGATCAGCTTGACAGAACAGACTATAGCTGCAATCGCTACTGCTGTTGGAGAAGCCGGAATCGGTATCGTACGCCTCAGCGGTAAAGAGGCTTTTGATATTGCAGAGAAAATGTTTGTCACAAAACGGGGAGATTCTCCAAAGAGTCTTCCTGGTTATTCAGCGCGCTACGGCCGAGTGGTCGATCCCTATCAAGGGCGCACAATAGATGAAGCTATTCTGCTGGTTATGCGGGGCCCCTATTCCTATACGGGCGAAGATGTGGTAGAGTTTCAATGCCACGGTGGCGTTGTTGTAGTGCAGAAGATCTTAGAAACAGCCCTGCGTTTAGGAGCCCGTATGGCTGAACCTGGAGAGTTCACCAAACGAGCATTCTTGAATGGCCGCCTAGACCTGTCGCAGGCCGAGGCGGTCATTGATGTGGTTCGCTCGCGTACTGAAGAGAGCCTTGCGGTGGCGGTAGATCAGCTAGAGGGCAGTCTCAGTAAGCGGATCAGCGCCATTCGTGAACAGCTCTATGATTTGGTTGTGCGTGTAGAAGCAATCATTGATTATCCCGAAGATGACATACCTGAGCTGGAAGTTGACGAGATGGCAGAGGTTATTCGTACAGTAATTGGGGAGCTGGAGCGGTTGATTGCCACTGCCGATCAAGGCAAGGTTCTGCGTGAAGGCCTCAAAGCTGTCATTACGGGCAAGCCTAATGTGGGTAAGTCTAGTTTGCTCAACCGCCTTCTCGATGAACAGCGTGCTTTAGTCACAGACATCCCCGGCACAACGCGAGACACAATTGAAGAAGTCTTAAATCTGCGGGGCATTCCCCTGCGGTTGATTGACACAGCCGGCATCCGCGAAAGCGACGATGTGGTAGAACGTCTCGGTGTGGAACGCGCTGTGCAGCTTTGGGGTGAGGCCGATTTGATTATCCACGTGATGGATGGCAGCGTGCCCTTAAGCAGCGAAGACCGGGAAATCCTGGCTAGAACGAGAGATAAACTCCGGGTTGTGGTAATTAATAAATCTGACCTACCGCGGGTTTGGAGTCTTGATGACCTAGATGCGAGAGATTTGGGAGAAGCACCTGTAGTCGAAATGTCACTGCTGGAAGGCGAGCTTACTCCGTTAGTCGATGCCGTAGTTGGGTTGGTCAGCAAGGGCGGTATCAGGGAGAGCACAGCCAGTCAAGCAATTGTGACCCGGGCTCGACATAAAACAGCCCTTGAGGAAGCGAAGGCTGACTTAGAGAACGCCCTAGAGACGTTGTCTATGGGGTTACCTCTAGACCTCATCTCTGTGGGGCTGCAGGGTGCATTGGAGCATCTTGGTGAGATCACTGGAGAAACTGTCCGGGAGAACATTATCGACCGGATTTTTGCCCAATTCTGTATTGGAAAGTAGGAGCAAGCATGAGCAAGAACTATGACGTAATTGTCGTTGGAGCAGGTCATGCAGGATGTGAAGCGGCCTATGCTGCGGCCAAACTAGGCTGCAGGACTCTGCTCTTGACTATAAATCTAAGCACGATTGCCTTGATGCCCTGCAATCCGGCCATCGGAGGGCCAGCAGCGAAGAGTCACTTGGTGCGCGAAATAGATGCCCTTGGAGGATTGATGGGCAGAATTATAGATAATTCATTTTTGAATATTCGCCTGCTCAATGAAAGCCGCGGCCCTGCCGTCCGCGCACTCAGAGCCCAAGCCGATAAAGTGCTATATCAGAGTCTGATGACTCAGGCGCTGGAGAGTGCGCCCAACCTTGATGTCCGGCAGGGAATTGTAACAGAGATCTTGGTAGAAGACGGCGCTGTTCAAGGCGTGAAGACCAAGCACGGTGTGGAGTTTACCGCTCCCGCTGTTATTCTGGCAACTGGGACGTTCCTGCGGGGAGTCTTGGTTGTTGGGCAGCTGCGCTATCCGGGCGGACGTGCAGGAGAGCCGGGGGTAAATGAGCTTTCTGAAAACCTCGAAAGCCTAGGAATCGAGCTATCGCGGTTCCAAAGCGCGACTCCTCCCCGCCTTCATGCTGATAGCGTAGATTACGAAAAACTGACGGAGCAGCCGGGTAGTCCTGTCCCTCTGCGCTTTTCTTTCGATTCAGACCACGACGATCGGCCGCAGATTCCGTGCTGGTACACACGTACCACACCCAAGACAATTGAAGTCATTCGGGATAACCTGCATCATTCGCCAATTCAGAGCGGCAGCGTTGTCGGCGAAGGCCCTCGTTTCTGCCCATCAATTGACCGAAAAGTGATGCGTTTTCCGGACAAACTTGATCATCAAGTTTTCTTAGAACCAGAAGGGCGCTATACCAAGGAACTCTACTGCTTGGGATTAACTACGGCTATGCCTGAGTATGTGCAAGAAGAGATCGTCCGGTCCATTCCAGGATTAGAACATGCGAAAATCATGCGCCCTGGTTATGCAGTTGAATATGACTATATACCACCTTCACAGATGACGCTAAGCCTAGAGTCGCGGGTTGTGTCTGGGCTTTTCACTGCCGGACAGATCAACGGCACTTCTGGTTATGAAGAGGCGGCCGCTCAGGGTATAATCGCGGGCATTAATGCCGCTCACAAAGTGCTGGGTAAAGAGCCTGTGATCCTGCGGCGCTCCGAAGCTTACATCGGTGTCCTGGTAGATGACTTGGTCACTAAGGGAACCACTGAGCCGTATCGGATGATGACTTCGCGGGCCGAATACCGCCTGCTTTTAAGAGTCGACAATGCTGATCTCCGGCTTCGGCCTCTTGGCTACAAGTTGGGCCTAGTCGGAGAAGAACAGTTTGCACGTTTCAACGACAAACGCCGCCTAATCAACGAGACCATTAATTGGTTGAATGTTACACGTGTCAATCCGACCGCTGAAGTTCGGGCTAAACTCCAGGAGTTGGGCTCTGGAGATTTAAAGAAAAGCGTCAGTTTGGCGGATCTGCTGCAGCGGCCAGAACTTTCGTTTGCTGACTTGAAGTTCTTTGCCGATTGCCCTGAACTTCCAGGTGAAGTCATCGAGCAGGTTGAGATTTCGGTGAAGTACGCAGGTTATGTCGAGCGTCAGCTGCGGCAGGTAGCCGAGTTTCAGCGCCTAGAGGATGTCAAGATCCCTGATAATATCGATTACATGAAAATCCATGGTTTGCGAACTGAAGCACGGGAAAGACTCACAGCAGTGCGGCCCGTCAATTTAGGCCAGGCTGCTCGAATCTCAGGAGTATCCCCAGCAGATATCAGTGTGTTGGCTGTGGTATTAAAGGATGTGGACAAGTATGTCTCTGCATGATCGCTACGATGTGATCGTGGTTGGAGCAGGCCATGCTGGCTGTGAAGCGGGTCTGGCTGCCGCTAAGATGGGGAAAAGAACAGCGGTTCTTACTCTCAGTCTAGATAATGTAGCTCTGCTCCCCTGCAACCCTTCCATAGGAGGCTCTGGCAAGGCGGCGCTTGTTAGAGAAGTTGATGCCTTGGGCGGCGAAATGGGTAAGAATTGCGATGCCACTTTGATGCAGGGCCGGATGCTTAATACACGTAAAGGCCCTGCTGTCCAATCCCTACGGGTGCAGCTGGATCGCAAGCTATACCAGCGCCGCATGAAGTACGTTCTCGAGACAACCCCTAACCTTTTCTTGAAGGAAGGTTTGGTGACTAGGCTGCTCGTTGAAAACGGTCATGCTGCAGGTGTTAAGCTCCAGGATGGCACTACGCTCTACAGCGATGTTGTTATACTGGCAACAGGCACTTATCTTGACTCGGAAATTCACATTGGTGAGGTTCGCTATTCCGGTGCTCCGCAGGGGCAGCGTCCATCGATTGACCTAGCGCGAAACCTGCGCGATCTGCTTCCTATAGTGCGCTTTAAGACGGGAACACCACCACGTGTTAATCTGCGCTCGTTAGATTACAGCAAGTTGTCCAAGCTAGAAGGAGAATCTCCGCTAGAAGGTTTTTCTTTCGAAACCGGTTCGATAGAGATCGAACAAGTCCCATGCTGGGTCACTTATACGACAGAGGAGACGCACAAGATCATCCGGGATAATCTGCACCGGGCTGCCATGTACAGCGGGGCCATTACTGGGCCCGGCCCGAGATACTGCCCATCGATTGAGAGCAAGATTGTGCAGTTTCCTGATAAAACGAGTCACCAGGTATTCATCGAGCCCGAAGGATGGCAGACTAATGAAGGCTACTTGAGCGGCTTGTCGACTTCTATGCCTACCGAGCTGCAGGTCGAGATCTTGAGAACTGTCCCTGGGCTGGAGAATGCGGAGATTATGCGCTGGGCCTATGCGATTGAATATGACTGCCTCGATCCCTTCAGTCTCTACAGCTCACTGATGACCAAAGAGATAGCTGGCCTGTTCTGTGCCGGCCAGATCAATGGTACGTCGGGCTATGAAGAGGCTGCTGCGCAGGGGATAATCGCCGGCATCAATGCGGTGAAATACTTGAACGGCGAAGACCCAGTGATCATCCCCCGTTCTCAGGCTTACATCGGTGTCATGATCGATGATCTGGTGACAAAGGGGACAAATGAACCCTATCGGATTATGACCTCCCGTGCCGAACACAGACTGTACCTCCGGATGGACAATGCCGATGCAAGGCTTACTCCCCTTGGTTACGAGCTCGGGTTGATCAGCGAAGAACGCTATGCTGCATTCCAGAAGAAGCAGGAGCAGATTGAGTTAGAAGTGAAGCGCCTGAAGGAAACTCCAGTAGGTGGCGATACTGAAACCAATATCATTCTTCGGCGGCTTGGAACAGCAGAGCTGCGGCATGGGGTTACGCTTGCCGAGCTATTGAGGCGCCCGGAAATCTCGTACGCACACCTTGGGGAGTTGGGCGAGCTTCCGGAATTGCCTGAGAATGTCCGCAAGTCCGTGGAGATTTTGGTCAAGTACGAAGGTTACTTGAAAAAGCAAGAGGCTGCAATCGAGCGCTTTGAGAAGATGGAGGCGAAGCTGCTTCCTGAAAACGTGGATTATGCAGGAATCAAAGGGCTCTCACGTGAAGCGGCCGAGCGGCTGAATATGGTCAAACCGCGTTCCTTGGGCCAAGCTGCACGGATCTCAGGAGTCACTCCGGCTGATGTTAACGTGCTCATTATCTTTCTTGAAACTCAAAAACGGGGAGGCAGCGTAGATGAATGATAGTTTCGCGTCTGAGTTTCGAAGGGCACTCCAGACAGGCTTTGATGAATGGGGCATCGAAGTGCTGGATGAACAGCAGGCGAGGATGCTCCGATTCGCCCAGATGGTACTGGAGGGCAACGAGAGGCTTAATCTGACGCGCATTACAGAACCGCAGGAGATGGCGATCAAGCATTTCGTCGACAGTCTAGCCTGCCTCTTGGTTAAGCTCCCTGCAGGAAATCTACGATGTATTGATGTTGGGACTGGTGCCGGATTTCCTGGAGTTCCCCTAGCCATCTGTCGGCCGGGATGGGACTTCATCTTGCTTGATTCTCTGAAGAAAAAGCTGTCATTCATTGATGAGGCGCTTGACGCTTTAGGGATTACAAACGCTCGCACACTCCATGCCCGCGCTGAAGACGCTGGTCAGGATCACGAGCTTCGCGGACAGTTCGACCTAGTTGTCAGTAGAGCCGTTGCTAGGCTTCCTATTCTTGTGGAACTCTGTATCCCCCTCTTGAGGGTTGGCGGTCTGTTCATTGCGATGAAGGGTGCTGAAGGAACTCAAGAAATGGAAGAAAGTGGAAGGGCACTGCGGGAACTCGGTAGTTCCATTGCGGAGGTCGTGAACCTTGAGCTTCCCCTCGGAATGGGAGACCGCACATTGATAGTAATCAAGAAAGACGCACCCACAAAGAAGTGCTATCCGAGGCGAGCAGGAACTCCTTCTAAGAAGCCACTCTAGGCACCGCAGACATGTTCTGCGGTGCTTTTCTGTTTTCGCCTGGAAGGAACCCGCGACACAGTACCGAATAAGGTATGTGAACCAGAACGAGGTGAGTGTGATATGAAGCTGACAGATGTCCTGCGGGCGAAGGCCCTGGGCGAAAGCCCTGAAGAATTGCGTTCCCCGACTATGGGGGAACACGAGCAGGTTGAGGAACTTGCAATTCACCTAATCCAGGCGAGTCCATACCAGCCGCGGGTTGAGTTTGACGAAGATGATTTGGATGAACTTGCCCAGTCCATCGCACAGCACGGTGTTCTCCAGCCAATCGTGGTGCGCAAGACTGATGTGGGGTATGAGCTCATAGTTGGCGAACGTAGGCTGAGGGCGTGTAGGCGATTAGGCCTGACGACCATTCCAGCCATAGTCAGAGACTATGGCGACAAGCAAGCCGCAGAACTCGCCTTGATAGAGAACCTGCAGCGCAAGGATCTGCGCCTCTTTGAGGAAGCGGAAGGCTACAGACGCCTCCTCGATGAGTTTGGGTTGACCCAGGATGAGTTGGCGACCCGATTGGGAAAGACACAATCGACTATCGCGAATAAGCTTCGTTTGTTGAAACTTCCGCCGTCGGTTCGGGAGATTATTTCCCAGGAAATGTTGAGCGAGAGACATGCCCGGGCGTTGCTCCGTTTGGAAAGTGAAGAAGAGCAGCTGAAGGTGATCAACCAAGTAGTTGAGCAGAACTTGAATGTTCGGCAGACTGAAGAATTGGTGCAGAAGGTACTCGAGAGGCAGCGTGCAGCGAAGCCTCCTCAGGAACGTAAGCGCACGTTTATACTTAAGGATCTTCGTCTGTTTAGAAACAGCATTAAGTCGCTGACGGATACTCTGAAGAGCAGCGGATTAGAGGTAGAGGTTGAAGAACGTGATGGCGAGGATAGCTTTGAGCTCCTTGTAATAGTTAAGAAACCAGAGGGGGTGAGGGAAGATGGCTAGAGTAATTGCAGTAGTAAATCAAAAGGGTGGCGTAGGAAAGAGCACGACAGCTGTAAATCTGGGAGCTTATCTAGCTCTAGCTGGGAAACGGGTCCTGTTGGTTGACATAGATCCTCAGGGCAATGCCTCCAGTGGAGTCGGAGTCGACAAGTCGAAGATCCGGATGGGGATGTACAGCGTTCTCATCGAAGGGGAACGGATCGAACGGATCATCCAGCCAACAGAGATTGAGGGCTTTGATATTGCACCTGCGACCATTGAGCTTGCAGGTGCCGAGATCGAGCTCGTTTCAACTATATCGCGGGAGTTTAGATTGAAGCGTGCTTTCGAATCTGTCCAAGACAAGTATGACTACATCTTGATTGATGCTCCGCCGAGCTTGGGCCTATTGACGGTAAACGGATTGACTGCGGCAAATTCGGTCTTAGTTCCAATTCAGTGTGAATACTACGCTCTGGAGGGTCTGAGTCAGCTGGTAAGTACCATCGCTATGGTTCAGGAACACCTCAATCCCGATCTGGAGTGGGAAGGCGTTGTGATGACGATGTACGACGCTCGGACTAATCTGTCGCAGCAGGTTATCCAGGATGTGAAGAATTACTTCCAGAACAAAGTGAAGGTGTACGACTCCATCATCCCTCGGAACGTGCGCTTGGGAGAGGCACCGAGTTTCGGTCAGCCGATCGCTATCTATGATGCGAAATCCAAGGGGGCCTTGGCGTATGAGAGCCTGGCTCGGGAGGTGCTTGGCATTGGGTAAGCAGCGCTTGGGTAAGGGTCTGAGGGCGTTGATTCCCGAGGCAGAAGAGGTGATTCAACGTGGAGGGGCTCAGGAAATACCCCTATCTGAAATTGTACCGAACCCGTTTCAGCCCAGAAGAGTTTTTGACGAAGAGAAACTTGAGCAGTTGGCTGATTCTATTCGGCAGCACGGACTGTTAGAACCGATAGTGGTACGGCGTACGGAGCAGGGCTATGAGCTAGTGGTAGGCGAGAGACGGTGGAGGGCAGCTGGGCTCGCCGGACTATCGTCTGTTGCTGCCATTGTGCGAGACTATAACGACCAAGAAATGGCACAGCTGGCGTTAATCGAAAACCTCCAGCGTGAAAACCTTAATCCAATCGAAGAGGCTGAAGGCTTTAAACGGTTGATGGATGAGTTCGGCTTGACTCAGGAAGAGGTTGCACAGGCTGTGGGTCGAAAGCGCCCTTCCGTAGCGAATTCCCTACGGCTGTTGTCCCTCGACGCACAGACCAGGAGAATGGTGGAGAGTGGCGAGCTTTCTGCGGGCCATGCCAAGGTGCTCTTGAGTGTTGAATCGGTAGGGTTGAGACAGCGTCTTGCTGAACGAGCGGTGCGCGAGGGGTTGTCTGTACGCCAGTTGGAGCAATTAGTGAAGGTTAGAAGGAGTGTTCCACGTAGAACACTTAAGAAGCCTGACCCCGAAATTGTTCGTATTCAGGATGAGCTCCAGAGGAGTCTAGGGACCAAGGTCACGATCGGATACAACAAAGGTCGCGGCAAGATCGAGATCGAATATTACTCCGATGAGGAGTTGGAGAGAATTCTAGAGCACTTCGGTGTGAACTGAATGCACTCAAGAAGGGAGCGGAACCCATGGGGGTCCCGCTCTTTTTTAGTGTTCCACGTGGAACATTCTTCTCTATTGAAGAACATGCGCCGACAAAGCTGCTTCGCGAGAGGCAGGGACAGAACTGGACGACAACCCGATGACCAGTGATCGGGAAATGACCTCTGCCATACGCATGACGAGGCTGAGACGCGTATTCTGCAGAACTACATGCTCCATAAAGCCACTCACGTTAACTATCCCGATAATGTGATAATCACCCACGCTGGGCAGCTGCTTATTCACGCCAGTCCCAGGCTGAAGGGGCCCTTGCTTCACGGATATGTAACCAATGCTCTTTGAACGGCCCAAACAGGCGTCAAGAGCGATAATTGTGCTGGAACGGTGCTCGCGCCCCACAAGGCGACGGGCATAGTCCGATAGGTTCAGAGCGTGAACCGGTTCATCCAGTGTACCGTAAATGGTAACGTTCGATGCGAGGCGGCCGCGTGCTTTCTCCTTCATCAACTGAGTCCCTACTAGAGGCCCAAGGCAGTCCCCTGTCGAGCGATCTGTGCCAACGCAGACAATTGTGACTGAGTCGGAAAGGGGAAGATTTGCGATGGTCAGCGATAGGTAGTCTACAGCAAGTGGATCGTTCCAGTGAACGCGCCCAAGCAGCTGAGAATCAGACATCGGCCACCATCCTCCTCCGTGTAGTTGTCTTCCTTAATCTATGCAGAGACAAGCTCGATTATGCATGAGGGGGTAAATTCTGGAATAAACATGGGCGAGGTGGTGGAATGTCTGTGTTCAGAAACGTTGTCAGTGTAGCGTCCTTCTACGCTGCCGCCTTCATTGGCGCCGGCTTTGCCTCGGGCCAGGAGATCATGCGCTTCTTTGTTCGGTACGGGAAGGGCGGGCTGGTTGGCATCGCAGTCAGCTTCGGATTTCTCGTCATGGGGACTGTTCTCATCATTAACCGCAGCAAGTCACAGGATGCACGATCTTATGCTGACTTCATCTATAAGCAGAGCCCAAGACTGGCCCCCTACCTTGACATTGTCTACAGCATGTTTGCCTTGATTGGCTTGGCAGTGATGCTTGCAGGATGCGGTGACCTAGTAGCAGAGCTGTTTGCGATCGGAGGCGGCTCCATTGCAACTGCACTGGCGGTCGGCATGCTGATCTACCAAGGGTCAGACCGCCTGCTGGACATCGGTGCTCTGCTTACGCCTCCGATCGCAGTTCTTCTCATTCTTCCGGCCGCTAGGACGCTGACTGACACAGGAATAATCTTGCCACAAGATGGGGTACCGCTCGGCATAGGGGCGGCCCTTCTCTATTCCTCCTACAATCTGTGTCTGTCTATGGCAGTGCTCTCGGCGTTTCATCACAAGCTAAAGACCAACGGGCAGATATGGAGTGCCGCACTATTGGGAAACGGGATAGTGATTATACTGCTCCTGACAATTGCATTGAGCATATGGTCAGAGCCTATTACAGATACACAATCAAACATGCCCATGCTCGTCCTAGCAGAAAGGCTCGGACCTCTCTTTAAGATAGGATCTTCTGTTATGCTGTTGGCTGCGATGTTCAGTACTGCTCTTGCTCATGCTTTCGCGCTTGTAAATCGCATCACTCACCAAACTACATTAGGAAAACCTTTGTCGATTGGCCTCGTGCTATTCTTGGGGTTGTCCCTATCTGAGCTGGGCTTTGGTTCATTAATCGAGTTTGGATACCCTATTATAGGGGTGGTCGGGCTTTTGATGTTTGCCGTCCTTCTGCGACGCTAGAACTCAAAAGAAAGTTGCTCAACAGCCAGAGCAGTGCCTATAATGGTAGGGAAGTGAGGTGACCGTGATGAATGATTCTGCATCGGGGATCTATCAGGAAGCGCTGGACAAACTGGAGCGCTGGGATTTAGACGCGGCAGAAGAACTGCTTCGCCGTGTCTTAGATATGGAACCCGAAAATGCCCAAGCCGTAAACAAACTAGGCGTAGTATACGCAAGGCGAGAACAGCTCGAAGAAGCGGAGCAGCTGTTTGAACAAGCGATCAGCCTTGATCCCAATGATCCTGCACCATATTGCAACTTAGGCAACATCTATGCTCAAAGAGAATGGCTTGATCGGGCAAAGGAGGCCTACGAAAAGGCCCTGTCCCTCGACCCTGAATATCCCAATGCTTTCCACAACTTAGGAGTTCTCTATCGAAAACTAGGTGACATTAGCAAGAGCGTAGAGCTGCTGAAGCAAGCTAATCGCTTAGAAAGGGGACGCATGCGCGAGGAGCTCAAGAGCTCTCCCAAGACGCGCCGCACCGTGACAATAGGCTGGGCTATCATAATAGCCCTGATCTTGCTCTTCTTCTATCTCACGCGTCAGTAATACCCACAGGTTATCAACAGGGCCTGTGGATAATGTGAATAAACCCCATAGATGTGGGGTTTATTTACTCCGCCTATATGGCCTCCAGATCAAAATCATGGTCTTGCCGCGCGCTTTCAAGAAAGGATCAAGCAGCGACTTAAGTAACCTCATGGCTCTACCTCCCCAAAACAGACCTTCTGCAATATACTATCCCGAATTGGAGAATGTGTGACAGAAGGATTCTTCTTTCCCAGCGAGAAGTATCGATTTAAATAAATGCAACGAATTTATTGCAAAGAATTTTTGGGGAAGAAAGGCGGCGATTGACCTTGAAGAAGACTCCCTTAACTGAACTGCACCGCCAACAAGGAGCGAAAATGATCGATTTCCATGGTTTTGAGATGCCGGTGCAGTATACGAGCGTCATCGACGAACACCTCACGGTGAGGCGCGCGGTTGGGATTTTTGACCTCTGCCATATGGGCGAGTTCGATCTGGAAGGCCCCGGGGCTGTAGCCACTCTCTCGCAGCTCACCACTAATGATCCTTCAGGACTTCAGCCTGGGGAAATTCAATATACGATGCTCACCAACCCAAATGGTGGTATCATTGACGACATCCTCGTATACCGTACGGAGACAGGATTCTTCTTAGTGGTGAATGCCTCTAATACTGAAAAAGACTTTAACTGGATCAACCAGCACCTGCTGCCTGATACTACGTTAAGGGATCGCACATCTGAGCTTGCCCTCATTGCTGTGCAGGGCCCCAAATCGCTACCGGTAGTGGAAAGAGTTCTAGGAAAACCACTAGCCGACGTAGAAACCTATACCTTTATCGATACAGAGTATAAGGGATATTGGTTGCGCGCCTCCCGCACAGGATACACTGGTGAGGACGGCTTTGAGCTCTATTTGCCTAACGCAGGTGCCGAAGAATTATGGCAGGACCTGATGACAACAGGTGCAGAAGAAGGCATTGCACCCATCGGCTTAGGGGCACGCGATACGCTGCGGTTAGAAATGCGCATGCCTCTATACGGTAATGATATTGATGAAACCACAACTCCTTTAGAAGCAGGCTTAGGCCGCTTCGTGAAATTTGATAAAGGTGACTTTATCGGACGCGCAGCTCTTGTTAAGCAAAAGGAGGCCGGTGTTCAGCGCCGCCTTGTCGGTTTTGTCCTTCAAGAGAGGGGAGTTCCCAGACAGGGCTATCCCATTCTAAGCGCTGAGGGCGAAGAAATCGGAATAGTGACAAGCGGTACTCACTCGCCTTCACTCAATCAGGCCATAGGTACTGGGTATGTAGCCGCCGAATCTGCTTCACCTGGTACAGAAATCCATATCCTAGTAAGACAAAAACGCCTTAAGGCGCAGATTATAAAAGGACGCTTCTTAAAATAAGAAGGAGGATTGGACATGAGTGAAAAGGGATTGCTGTTCACAAAGGACCATGAATGGGTAAGAGTACAGGGAAACATAGCGGTGGTAGGAATCACTGACTATGCTCAAGACGAACTTGGAGACGTAGTGTTTGTTGATCTACCTTCCGAGGGTGATCAGGTACAAGAAGGGGAAGGGTTTGCTGTTGTAGAGTCGGTAAAGGCTGTATCTGACATCTACGCTCCCGTTTCTGGAACCATTGTTAAAGTAAACACTGAACTAGAAGACAGCCCTGAATTGATAAATGAATCGCCCTATGAAAAGGGTTGGATTGCTGAAATTGAGCTTGCTGAGGGAGTACAGCTCGATGACTTGATGACAGCGGAGGAGTATGAAGCTTTCATAAAGGAGGCTTAGCATGCGTTATATCCCCATGACGGAACAAGACCGCCAAGCGATGCTCGCTTCCATGGGTATCAGCTCGGTCGATGAACTGTTCTCCGATATTCCCGAGCACCTCCGCATGTCTGAGAAGCTCAACTTACCGCCAGCTCTGTCGGAAGCAGAGCTGATGCGGCACATGAGAGAGCTCGCGGGTGCAAACGTCAACCTGACTGAAACGGTCTCTTTCATGGGTGGTGGGGTTTATGATCACCTAATCCCCTCCATCGTTAAGCATCTCATCTCACGCGGCGAGTTCTTGACTGCTTATACGCCATATCAGGCCGAGATCAGTCAAGGCGTCTTGCAGAGCATTTTCGAATACCAGACTATGATCGCAGAGCTAACCGGTATGGATGCCGCTAATGCTTCTATGTACGATGGGGCCACCGCCCTTGCAGAAGCTGCCCTCATGGCATGCAACGCCTCTCGCCGCGATGTCGTGGTGCTGCCGGAGAACTTGCATCCAGAATGGAAGGAAGTCTGCGAAATCTATCTGTCTAACCAAGATGTACAGATTAAGTATCTCCCCTACGACGAAGAAACAGGAACCATCAATCACACAGTTCTGAGAGAACTGAACCCAAAAGAGCTGGCCTGCGTTGTTGTGCAGCAGCCAAACTTTTTCGGCTTGATTGAAGACGTCGATCCCATCAGCGAGTTTATCCACGAAGGCGGAGGGCTGTTAGTGATGGCTGTAGATCCAATTAGTCTCGGCCTTCTAAAATCGCCCGGCGAGTACGGCGCTGACATCGTCGTTGGCGACGGTCAGAGCCTCGGCAACCCGATGAGTTTTGGTGGGCCTTCACTGGGGTTCTTTGCTACTACTGATAAGCTCGTGCGCAGAATGCCCGGGCGTATCGTGGGTGAAACCGTTGATGGAGATGGACGCAGGGGGTTTGTCCTTACGCTGCAGACGAGGGAGCAGCATATCCGGCGGGAGAAGGCGACTTCTAACATCTGTTCAAATCAAGCACTTAATGCCTTGGCTGCAACGATCTATCTGTCCGCCCTTGGTAAGGAGGGTTTTAGGGAAGTCGCTTATCAGTGTGTGCAGAAGGCCGCATACCTCAAGAAGAAGATCGCTGAAGAAACCCCGTTTAAAGTGAAGTTCAGTGCACCTAGTTTCCGAGAGTTTATAGTGACCGGTGACGTAGACTGGGAAGAAATCAATCGGAAGCTCTTAGATGAAGGCTTTTTGGGTGGCCTGCCCCTGAATAGGTTTGGCCTGCCCAATGATGTGCTGTTTGCGGTAACAGAGGCTCGTACTAAAGCGGAAATTGACCGATTGGTCGAGCTGCTGGGAGGGATGAGCAGATGAGAAACAAGACTGGTGTTCCACTACTTTTTGAGGTTTCATCTCCCGGTAGACGTGGTTATCGCTTGCCCGATCTGGATGTTCCAGAGGTTCCGTTGGAAGAACTCATTCCCAGTCAGTTTCAACGTCAGCAGGAGCCAAAGCTTCCAGAAGTGAGCGAGTTAGAGGTTGTACGCCACTTTACGCAGCTCTCCCGTTTGAACCACGGTGTCGATGTCGGGTTCTATCCCCTTGGATCGTGTACAATGAAGTACAATCCACGGGTAAATGAGGATGCAGCTGCGCTTCCAGGTTTTTCCGCTATTCACCCCTATCAGCCCGAAGAAACGGTGCAGGGTGCTCTCAAATTGATGTACGATCTGGGCAGCTATCTGGCTGAACTTGCTGGCCTGCACGCGGCCACCCTGCAGCCTGCAGCAGGAGCGCATGGTGAGCTCACTGGCCTATGGATAATGAAGGCTTATCATGAAGCTAATGGCGAAGGGCATCGCAACGAGGTCATAGTTCCTGATACCGCCCATGGTACGAACCCTGCCAGCGCTATGATGGCCGACTATAAGGTGGTCGAAGTGCCGTCGGACGAGAGGGGCGGAGTCGATGTAGAGGCCTTGAAGAAACTTCTCGGCCCCAACACAGCAGGCTTGATGCTGACCAACCCTAATACTTTGGGCCTCTTTGATGAAAACATCTGCACCATTGCTGAGTTAGTGCATGACGCTGGTGGGCTGCTCTACTATGATGGAGCTAACGCTAACGCGATTATGGGCATCGCTCGTCCAGGCGACACAGGTTTTGACATTGTGCACTTTAACCTGCACAAGACTTTCTCCACACCGCATGGCGGTGGTGGGCCTGGTGCTGGCCCCATCGTAGTATCAGAAAAGCTGGCTCCATTCTTACCTTGGCCTGTGGTGGACAAAGAGGGAGACAAGTATGTCTTAAAGAAGCCAGAGAAGTCCATCGGCAGGGTAAAATCATTCTATGGAAACTTCAGTGTCTTGGTAAAGGCGTACGCTTACATCCGCAGCCACGGCCCTGATGGGTTGCGCCAAGTAAGCGAAGCAGCTGTAATTAACGCTAACTACCTCATGCATCATCTGAAGGAGTTATACCATCTACCATATGACAGATACTGCAAGCATGAGTTCGTGCTCTCAGGAAAACTGCAGAAGCAGAACCACGGTGTGCGCACACTAGATATAGCCAAACGTCTTTTGGATTACGGCATTCATGCGCCTACGGTATACTTCCCGCTCACAGTTGATGAAGCGATCATGATCGAACCAACAGAAACAGAAACAAAAGAGACACTTGATGAGTTTATATCTGTCATGCGGAAAATTGCCGACGAAGCTGAAGCAGATCCAGAAATGCTCCATAGTGCTCCGCACGTTACGCCTGTTGGGCGCCTTGACGAGGCGCGAGCTGCCCGACAACCTATTCTGCGTTGGCGTGGTTAGGCAAACAAGCAAAACAAAACCCCCACTCCAATGTAGTGGGGGTTTTACGCGTGTTTGATTCTTACTTGTAACGCTCACGTACGATTTCGATTTCAGCGGCGCTTTCCAGCTGGCGCAGGTATTCGACGGGAGCTGGAGCGATGGAACGCTTGTAGTCTGCTTCTACTTTATCAAAAATCCCTTCTAGGTCAGCAGCCTTTCCTTCTGTACGGTCCGAGACCAGGATAATATGCCACCCGAAGGAGGTTTCAACGATTCCATATTCGTTGATGCCGAGAGAAAAGGCCATATTCTCGAAGGGTTCAACTGTGTACCCACGAGGGACAGGGCCCAGCCAACCGCCGTTAGCAGCGGTGCCGGGATCAAGCGAATGCTTCATGGCGAGTGCTGCGAAATCAGCGCCGTTTTGCAGTTCTGCAAGCAGAGACTCTGCTTCTTCTTGTGTTTCGACGAGAATGTGGCTGACTGTCACAGTCTCAGGCTGATCATAGCGCTGGCGGTTACTTTCGAACCACGCAGCAACTTCTTCTTTGGTAACATCTATTTCAGAAATCGCCAGCTCAGCGAGGAGCAGGTTACTGCGGAGCTCATCTTTTAGCTGGTCCTCTGTGATTCCATATTGATAAAGGAAATAAAACAGAGCTTCAGGGCCGCCCATTTCTTGGATGAGCTGCTCATATACCAGAGAAAACTGCTCATCGCTGATGGTCACGCCAGTCTCGACCTGTTTCTGGCTGATCAGCTGATCAATGATGAGTTGCTCTAAAACAACAACTCCGTACTGGGCTTCCAAAGCATCAATGAACTCATCCATCGTGATCTCTACTCCGTTAACCCGGGCTACCACGTTGCTTTCTTGTGCCCACAGCGGAGCTGCACTGCTCAAGAGAGCTAAACCTAGGATGAGTACGAACACTGTGCCGTTTACAAATTTCTTCACTAATCCACCGTCCTCTCCAATTTCTGCCCAACAATAGTGGCGTCCTTCATGTATTCGCCCTTGCTTGAGCTTCCCCTTCCAGAAATTTAACCCTAACATGATATAATCTAGGTGATGAATGAACACACAGATGGAGGAATTGCCATGTACGAAGTAGGGCAGGTTCTGCGCCTGCGCAAGAAACACGCCTGCGGCGGGGATACTTGGAAAGTGCTGAAGTCAGGAGTCGACGTACGGCTGCAGTGCGAAACCTGCGGGCGTGTACTGTTAATCGCCCGCGATAAACTAGTTCGCCAAGTAAGAGGTGGGTGATTACACCTCTGCAGCTGTTCTCATATACTACAGCGGGAGGAATGGAGAATGGTGCGAAAGATGTTTGCAGGCGGTAACTCAGCGCGAGGTTTCTACTCTTTCTTTGATCAGATGTTCAGCGATAACATTGAGCAGATCTTTCTCTTAAAAGGGGGGCCTGGCACGGGCAAGTCACACCTAATGAAGAACCTTGCTGAATATGCCTCAAAACAAGGGTATCCTGTGGAACTGTTTTACTGTGCTTCTGATCCCGATTCTCTTGATGGAATTGTGCTTCCAGAGCAGCGCGCTGGAGTAGTCGATGCCACGGCTCCGCATGTCCAGGATCCGGTGCTGCCCGGCTGTCGAGAAGAAATCGTAAACCTCGGTGATAACTGGGATCGTGATGTTCTGGTTGATGCAAAAGGAGAAATTGCGGCTCTGACGAGAGCTAACAAACAGGCTTATGGCAGAGCTTATCGGTATCTGCGGGCTGCAGAGGAAATTGAAGAACTCTGGGCTGCAGTAAATGCCCAATCTGCCGGCGAACAGGGTACAGAAAAGGCGCTGGATATCCTTCTGGAGACGTTCGGCTCAATCAAGCCCGGGAGTAGGCGAGGGAAAGAACGGCACGCGTTCGCGACTGCGATAACGCCTCAGGGGATCGTCAGCCACATTGATGAACTTGTTACGGATTATTCTCAGCGCTGGATTATCCGCTGCGCACCAGGCACAGGGGCTCAAGAAGTGTTTTCGGCGCTGGTCAGCGCGGCTCGGTTGAGCGGAGTGTCTATGGAGATTTTCCATCGGCCGCTGCTGCCGCATCAGATCGAACACGTCTTGTTTCCAGATCTGGGTGTGGCAGTGCTTTCAAGAGTAGAACCTTTTGACCTGCTTGCGACGGGTACGGAGATTGATCTTCTTCCGGATCAGCATAAGACAGAAGTTCCCCGCAGGGTTAAGGACCTTTATGGGGAACTTCTAGAAAGCGGCATTGCTGAGTTAAAAGAAGCAAAAAGGATTCACGACGACTTAGAAGCACTGTATATTCAGGCCCTCGATTTCGCCCGTTCCAACCTAGTCTATGAAACGCTCCGTTCCAGGATCTTTGGCAGCTAGAGAAAGCGCCCCTGACGTTCCTTCAGATATTTGATGAGAGGCCGGCCAACGAGGATAATCACAGCCGCTTCACCAATACCGATGGTGAAGACCAGGTACCAGTAGGAGGGCACTTGGAAGACAAAACGCAGGTACAGACTAATTAGGAATGCGTTGAATACGATGGGCGAAGCATATGCAATCCAGCTGTCACGGAACTTATATGTGACTATCGCGGCCAGGAGGCTGACGAAGCTTCCACCGAAGATGTCCCAGGGGCCCAGTCCGCCCAATAGATTTGATAAAAGCACACCTACGTATACCCCTCCCACTGCCTCCGGATAAATCATGGGAAGTAGTGTTAGTGCTTCGGCAATGCGGAACTGAATGGGACCGAAGCTCATGAACTGGAAGACGTAAACGAGTACCACATACAGTGCGGCAATTAAGGCGGCTCGCGCTATGCGCTGCAAACGGGCCACCTCCTTTCCATTTAATAATGGGATGTTTTGTTACGGTCCCCTTCATTCTCCATTCAGTCTAGTTTTACCTGTTCAGGGAGGGTCAATTATGGGTTTAGAAATAGGAATAATTGGATTACCGAATGTCGGTAAATCAACTCTGTTCAACGCTCTCACAAGGTTGGACGTGCCGGCAGCCAACTATCCGTTCTGTACAATCGAGCCCAATCGCGGCAGTATCCCAATACCCGATGAAAGGCTCCTTAAGATCGCAGAGGTTGTCCAGCCCGAAATAGTAACCGGTGCAGCCATCGAGTTTGTCGATATTGCTGGCCTAGTTGCCGGAGCAAGCCGCGGTGAAGGATTGGGAAACCAGTTTCTCGCTCATATCCGGCAGGTCGATGCGTTAGCCCATGTGGTAAGGGTTTTTTCCGACGATAATGTGGTAACCGTTTCTGGAAAAGTCGATCCGTTAGGTGATGCGGATGTAATCGACCTGGAGTTGGCGTTGGCCGACTTGCAGACAATTGAGAAACGGATGGAACGTACAACTCGGATGCTGAAGACAGGAGAACGGATTTACAAAGAAGAATTAGAACTATTAGAAGAGTATCAGTCTTATTTGGAAAAAGGTGTTCCACTGCGGCGCACTAACCTGCCGCAGATTGCTGATCTTCCTCTTCTCACCTTTAAGCCTGTGATGTACATAGCCAATGTGGCAGAAGGGCGGGAGGACGAAGCAGAGATATTGGCTGAACGAGCAGCTGCTGATGGAGCAGAATTGATTCCGGTATGTGCTGCTTTGGAGGCGGAGATTGCACAGTTGGGGCCAGAAGAAGGCCGGGCTTTTCTCCAAGAACTGGGTATGGACGAGCCTGCTCTACACAAGGTAATTGCTGCCGGGTTGAGACTACTTAACTTAATCACGTTCTACACTATCAAAGGGCCTGAAACACGAGCCTGGCTGCTGCCAAGAGATACGCCTGCACCGCGGGGAGCTGGTCAGATCCACTCTGACATGGAGCGCGGTTTTATCCGGGCTGAAGTGGTGCCCTGGAATGTGTTGGTAGAAGAAGGTTCTTTTGCTGCCTGCCGCGAAAAAGGGCTCCTGCAGGTCGAAGGTAAGGACTATCTCATCCAAGATGGTGATGTCATTCTTTTCCGTTTCAATGTTTGACTTCATCTAGATCGCAGTGATATAATGAACGTGCCCTGCTCTAGGTGTAACGCCTAGGGCCGTATGTCCAAAGGGAGGAGGTGAAGCTGCGGTGCGTGCGTATGAGATTATGCTCATTTATACCCCAAACCTTGATGAAGAAGCTCTCAACGCTGCTGTAGAGCGTACAACTGCTCTGATTACCAGCAATGGGGGCGAAGTTGAAAAGGTTGACAAGTGGGGAAAACGCCGTCTCGCGTATGAGATCAACGATCTGACCGAAGGCTTCTATGTGGTGATCGACTTCAAAGCAGATAGCGAAACGACTTCTGAAGTCGAGCGCATTCTCAAGATCACCGAAGAGGTCGTTCGGTATCTGCTCGTTCGTCGTGATGAAGAATGAGCAAAGGAGATGAAGAGCGGTGTTGAATAGGATTATTCTGATCGGGCGACTCGTAGCAGATCCTCAACTGCGGTACACACAGTCTGGTGTAGCCGTAGCTAATTTTACCATCGCCGTAGACCGTCCTTTCTTGTCTCAGAGCGGAGAACGAGAAACAGACTTCATCGATATAGTAACTTGGCGGAGACAAGCTGAAGTTGTGGCAAATCATCTCAGCAAGGGACGCTTAGTTGCAGTTGAAGGCCGTTTGCAGATTCGCTCGTATGATGACCAGAATGGAATACGGAGAAAAGCTGCCGAAGTAGTGGCAGATCAAGTGCGCTTCTTAGACAAAGCTCGCGATGGTAGTTCAGTAGATGCTGATATTACTATGGGGCCGCCTGAACCAGAATTTGATGATGTTCCGTTCTAATCAATAATGGTTTGGAGGCGAGATCATGGCCAGAGAACGAGGCCGCAGAGGCCGGAGGAAGGTCTGCTCCTTCTGTGTCGATAAGATCGATCAGATCGATTACAAAGAAGTAGGCCGCCTGCGCCGTTACATTACTGAACGCGGCAAAATTCTTCCTCGGCGGATAACCGGAAACTGTGCTCGGCACCAGCGGCAGTTGACTACCGCAATTAAGCGGGCACGGTTCATGGCACTTATGCCATATACGCTTGACTAAAATTAAGGAGCAGCTCAGCTGCTCCTTTTTTGCGATACCAATTAAGATAGGGGAGGACCTCATGAAGACTCGTTCCATTACAGAAGGAGCAATGCTGTCGGCGATCACGGTTATCCTCACGATCATCGGCGAATATGTGGGGCTGCCAGCACTAATCATCCCTGTCCCTCTGATACTGCTGGTCTTCAGGCATGGCTATAGATTAGGCATAACGATGTCGGTTGCCTCAGCAGTGGTAGCCAGCCTAATTGCCGGTCATGTTGGCTCGGGTGTTACGATTATCATTTGGGGATTCTTAGGGATTGCTCTAGGCATGGCACTTCGGGAGAACTTCTCGTTTTTTAAAACACTGCTGGTGGGTGTAGCAGCTAACCTTGTCGTTATCGGCCTCAACGTGTTTTTTTATTCACTGATTTTTGGTGCGAATATCTTCGAGGATTTTCTTGAGATGTTCTCTTCCGCTCTAGAGGACATCACTTCCCTATATCAGAGCTTAGGTGCAACCAGCGAGATGCTGGCGCAGATGGAAGCAATGCGCACCACGTTCACTCTTCTGATAGACTGGGGCCTCCCAGGCCTTCTCTTAACTTCCTCAGTATTCATGACATTTATTAATCTAGCAGTCGTTCGGCTTATACTGCGCCGAATGGGAACGAACATACCCTGGGTTAGGCCTTTTGCAGAGTGGCGCCTGCCGGGTTGGTTGGCAATTCTGTTTCTTGGAAGCTTGATCTTGATGGGCGTAGGTGGAACAGAGGGTGGTCTTCTGCCGCGAATTGGGTTAAACTTGATTTTGATTCTGATGCCGGCATACTTGATCGCAGGGATCAGCCTTGGCTGGTTTTATTTCGACCGGTGGAGGATTCCGGTTATCCTTCGGATAATCTTCTTGTACCTAGCGCTTTTTAACGGCCTGGTATTGTATGCGGTAGTTCTAGCGGCCATGGTCGATTCTGTATACAGCCTGCGTAGGCCGGTTGCAGAAGAGAAGTAAGGGAAAGAGAGGGATGGCTGTGAAAGTTATTCTACAAAAAGATGTCAAGAACCTCGGGAAAAAAGGTGCTATCGTGGAAGTGGCAGAAGGTTATGGGCGCAATTTCCTGATTCCTCGGGGTTTGGCTGTCGAAGCAAGTGCTGGTAATGTACGTCAGATAGAGCAGCTCAAGAAGGTCGAGGAGGCAAAAAGTGCCCGCGAGCTTGAGCAGGCGCAAGAACTTGGCAAGAAACTTGCTGGTAAAACCCTTCAGATCAAGGCCAAAGTAGGTGGCGCCGGTAAGCTCTTTGGCTCGATTACCAACCAAGAGTTGGCAGATCGAATCAAGGAGCAGTTCGCGGTAGATATTGACAGAAGGAAGATAGATTTAAAGGAGCCAATTAAGAGCTTGGGTTCATACAGCGTTACCGCGCGCATTCATCCAGAAGTACATGTCACTTTTAATGTAGAAGTGATTGAGGAATAAAGCGGAATATTGTGGGAGAGGGTATTTGACAGTGCTGAATCACCAAACAACCGACTCAGATTCTCTAAACAGACAGATTAACGCCTTGTTTGCCGTGCTTGCCGAGATTCACGGCACAGATCAGCTGATCCTTAAGGCCGGTAAATTAGATTCGTTAAATCTGATGCGTTCTGAAAAACTTGAGGAACGGGTCCTTGCTTTGGAGCGCATTGTTCACGAAGACCCTACCATTCAGCAGGAGCGCAGCCTTGAAGAAATCCCATCCATGCTGGATGAGTTTGAGGAGTACTTGGCCGATCTCTTAGCCCGCCGCCAGCTAGAAGAAAAGCTGGAGAAAAGAATTAACATGAAGATGCAGGAACGGCATCTTGAGTATCTTAAAGAGATTCGCCAGCAGGTCTTAAAGGAAGAGGCAGGCCCTGATAACGCCCAGACACTGAAAAAATACGCCGAACTGGAGATGCTTGAGCAGAAAAACCTGTCTCGCTCTACCCAAGAACTGATGCGTCCCCAGTCGCTAGACCAGGTGGTAGGCCAGGAGAAAGCGATTAGGGCTCTCCTCACGAAGCTGAGCTCGCCCTTTCCCCAGCACATCATTCTGTATGGCCCTCCGGGTGTCGGGAAAACCACAGTAGCTCGCTTGGCTCTTAAATATGCTAAGGAAAAGAGCTACACACCGTTTGACGAGAACGCTCCTTTTATCGAAGTAGATGGGACAACCCTGCGCTGGGATCCCCGTGAAGTGACTAACCCGCTCTTGGGTTCTGTCCATGATCCGATTTATCAAGGGGCGCGCCGGGATCTTGCTGACGGGGCAGTCCCTGAACCAAAGCTGGGACTCGTTACCCAGGCGCATGGCGGTGTGCTGTTCATCGACGAGATCGGTGAATTGGACCTGATTTTACAGAATAAACTTCTTAAGGTGATGGAGGATAAACGCGTCACCTTTGAGTCTTCATATTATGATCCTGATGATCCACAAATACCGAAGTATATTCATAAGCTGTTTAGTGAAGGCGCTCCCGCTGATTTTGTCCTAATTGGCGCGACTACGCGTGATCCTTCCGAAATCAGCCCGGCCTTTCGATCCCGCTGTGCCGAAGTGTTCTTCGACCCTTTGACTCCGCAGGATATCATTTCTATAGTAAAGTCTGCGGCACAGCGCCTAGGAGCGCGGCTTGAAGATGGGGTCGCTGAGATGATCTCAGAGTACACCATTGAAGGGCGGCAGGCTACGCGCCTACTTGCCGATGCTTACAGTACAGCCCTGTACAAGCGTTCTGATGAGAGTGTTGAAGATTTGATTATCTCCGTTGCAGATATTCAAGAAGTCATCCAAGCTGCTAGACTCAGCTCATATGTCGGGGTAAAGGCATCTTCAACGAAAGAAGTTGGACGCATTCTAGGGCTGGGCGTGAGCGGGTACCTAGGCTCGGTTTTGGAAATCGAAGCGGTAGCCTTCCCTGCTAGCTCACCTGGCAAAGGCTCGATCCGCTTCAATGATACAGCTGGTTCAATGGCTAAGGACAGCGTTGCTAATGCTGCTGCTGTTTTCCGCAGCCTTACTGGCAGACAGCTCACCGACTATGATATTCATGTGAATGTGGTGGGCGGCGGCAATATAGACGGGCCTTCGGCGGGTGTGGCAATTCTAGCGGCAATCATCAGTGCCGTCTGGGAGATTCCGCTGCCTCAGGATATCGCTGTTACAGGTGAACTGTCGATTCGAGGCAAAGTCAAGCCTATCGGTGGATTGCATCCTAAGATCTATGGTGCCCGCCAGGCCGGTGTGAAAAAGGTGTTCATCCCCAAGGAAAACTGGGATGAGATATCAGAACAGCCTTCAGAAGTTGAAATCGTGCCCATTGATACCGTTACCGAGTTTCTACAGGCTATTCTGGGCACAGAAGTAAGTCGGTTTCAACTCTCTGTGGCAAACTAACTTCAAC
>JAAYMS010000076.1 GCA_012521295.1 Bacillota bacterium | reverse complement strand
TCCTAGATCTGCCCAGCTGAGGACATTGGGCCGCGCTAGAGAAAAGATCAAGACCATTTCCGCAGTCCAAAGCCCTACACCGCGCAGCGTGGTGAGTTTGGCTGACACTTCTTCATCTGGCAGTTCATTAAGAAGCGTGAAGTCGACGGTTCCGTCTAGAGCTGCATCGGCGACTCCCTTAATGTATTCAGCCTTGCGCCGTGGCATGCCGCAGGACTGAATGTCATCAAGTGACATAGTGCCCAAGGACTCGGGTGTAATGGAACCGCATCGTTCCTGCAGTCTCCCCCAAACTGTCGCCGCGGCTTTGCCCGAGACCTGCTGGCCCACGATGCTGGACACAAGTGCTCTAAACGGGTCCGGTTCGATGGGCCGGTCGATTTTCCCGATTCGTGTGATTACTTTACCGAGTCTCGGGTCGGCCTTCTTAAGATAATTCATTTCGGTTTCACCGTAGGGAAAATAGCGCACTTTATCTCTCCGTTTCAGGTTTTCGTGTTTGATCGTGTTCTGGGAGGGAGGCCTGTTTCCTGCCTATGAAGTAACTCCTACAAATGTTCCTCGAAGGAAATTAACGATAGGTAGAGAATAGTTAGCAATAATAAGCATTTGGTAAGACGATAGTGCATAAAGACAAAATGGGGGTGTGTCCACAGGATAGCGTGCGAGTCAAGTAAACAGCTTTTGAGAAGAGCAAATAAGGAAGGAGAGGAAGCATGCGTAAAAACCTGATCATTACTTTGGCATTGGTGCTTGTTATTGCGCTTTCGGGTTTGGCTTCTGCTGTTGAAATTACTGTATGGTGCTGGGACCCTCTGTTCAACATCTATGCCATGGAAGAGGCTGCCAAGATCTATAAAGAGATTAACCCCGATGTCACCATCAATATTGTAGAAACCCCATGGGACGATGTCCAGACCAAGCTGACTACTGCTGTCATGGCTGGTCAATTGAATACCCTGCCTGACATTCTGCTCATGCAGGACAACGCTCTGATTAAGAACGTTACCAACTTCCCTGGCGTGTTCTACGACTTGACTGATTCGGGCATTGATTTCTCCCAGTTCGCGGATTTCAAAGTCCGCCTGACTACCGTTGATGGCCGCAACTACGGTGTGCCTTTCGACAACGGTACAGCCATCACTGCACTGCGGACTGATATTCTTGAGCAGGCTGGTTATACTCTGGAGGACTTCACCGACATTACCTGGTCCGAGTTCATCGAAATGGGTAAAGACATTCTGGCGAAGACTGGCTATCCGCTGCTCTCGTCTGTGTCTGAGAGCCCTGACCACGTGATGGTTACTCTCCAAAGCGCACGCAGCTGGATGTTTGATGAAAACGGTAATGTGTTCATCGCTAATAATGAAGTGCTGAAGGAAACTGTCGAAATCTATGTTGAGCTGGTTAAGTCTGGCGTACTGGTCCAAGTCCCTGACTGGGAGCAGTATATCGGTACCATCAATCGCGGCACAGTAGCTGGTACCATCAATGGCTGCTGGATTATCGGTACCATTGTGGCTCAGCCTGACCAAGCTGGCAAGTGGGGAATTACAAACGTTCCTCGTCTCGACAAGGCTCCAAACGCTACCAACTACAGCAACCAAGGTGGATCCAGCTGGATGGTTCTCAATCACTCTCCAAACAAAGACGTTGCTGTTGACTTCTTGAAGCATACCTTTGCTGGCAGCGTCGAACTGTATGAGACCATTCTGCCTTCCTCTGGTGCACTGGCAACTTACCTCCCAGCAGGAGACAGCGATGTGTATAACGAGCCTCATCCATTCTTCGGTGGACAGCCCATTTACGCTGACATCACCGAGTTTGCCGCTAAGGTACCGGCTGTAACTTACGGCGTATATAACTACGAAGCGCGTGATGCTGTTGCAGTTGCTATCTCCCAAGTCCTCGCTGGCTGGGATATTAACTCGGCTCTGCGTGAAGCAGAAGAAACCGTCAAGTTCTTGATGGGGCCGTAGACTAACGTATTTTCGATGGAAGGCCAGTTGAGGCTGGCCTTCCTTTCAACTCATTCTACCCACTGTGTTAGATAGGGGGCGACCTCATGGGTCAGACACTCACACTCAGAAGGCGGCAGAGTCTCATCGGATGGCTGTTTATCGTGCCGGCTTCTGTTTTGATTTTCGTGTTTTATTTTTATCCCATTGTGCGTGCCTTATGGCTATCATTTCAGACCGGCGTAGGCGTCAACCTGCAGTATGCTGGGCTTTTTAACTATCAGCGCCTGCTCTCTGATAATGTCTTTAAGCTCTCGCTGACCAACGTGTTTATTTTCTTGATTATTCAAGTGCCGGTAATGCTCACTTTGGCCTTGATCCTAGCGAGCCTTCTAAACGATCCTACGCTTAAGTTCCGCGGTTTCTTTAGGACTGCGTTGTTCCTGCCGTGCGCAACTTCGCTGGTATCATATGCAATCGTATTTCGCTCGCTGTTCGCTCTCGATGGGTTCGTCAACTACCTGCTGACGGCGTTAAGTATCATTGATAAGCCGATCAACTGGGGCGGCAACCCCTGGACAGCACGCTTTTTGATTATCATCGCACTGACATGGCGCTGGACTGGTTATAATATGGTGTTCTATTTGGCTGGGCTGCAGAACATCGATACCTCAATTTATGAGGCAGCCCTGATTGATGGCGCAAGCGGGGTTACAAGGTTTACTAAGATCACGGTCCCACTGCTTAAGCCCATCATCCTCTTGACAACTATCATGTCAACCAACGGAACACTGCAGCTTTTCGACGAAACCATGAACTTAACGAACGGTGGCCCTGCTAATGCGACGCTGTCGGTATCACAGTATATTTATCGGCTGTCCTTCCAGTATTCACCGCGATTTGGTTACGCCGCAGCGATCTCCTTTGTGATTTTCATCTTGGTCGCAATCTTGGCTCTGATCCAAATGAGGGTAGGTGATACACGGTGACTCGCCGCCGATTTTACCGTTTTCTAAAGTATCTCTTTCTGTTCATTGCGGCACTCCTATCCCTCTTTCCGCTGGTTTGGATGGCGGTTTCAGCCACTAATGCCAGTGTGGATGTAGTAACGGGTAGGCTTCTGCCTGGCAAGCACTTAATCGAGAACTATCGCAAATTGTCCCAACAGGCGAATGTCAAGCTCGCCATGGTGAACTCCTTCCGCAACTCGATCGTTGCGACCTTCGCCAGCCTCGTTGTATGTTCGATTGCTGGTTATGGCTTTGAAATCTATCATGACAAAGGCAAAGACTTCTTGATGCGTCTCCTGCTTCTGTCCATGATGATTCCTTTTGCGGCTATTATGATCCCGCTCTTTATGATGGTTGGAAAATTCGGGTTGCTCAATACGACTACAGCGTTTGTGCTGCCGACCATCTCAACGGCGTTTCTGATCTTCCTTTTCAGGCAGAGTGCCCGCTATTTCCCATCAGAGATCATTGAGGCGGCCCGCCTTGAAGGCATGAGCGAGCTGGGCATTTTCTTCGGTATGTATGTGCCGATCATGCGCTCTACCTATGCAACGGCTGGGATTATCACGTTCATGAACGCCTGGAATAACTATCTATGGCCGCTCATCATTATGCAGAGTAAAGACAGTATCGTGATGCCGATTCTAATCTCCAATCTGATTGCAGGTTACGTAACCGATTACGGCGTAGTTATGCTGGGAGTTACCTTGAGTGTGCTGCCCACGATCATAATCTTCCTGCTTTTACAGAATAGCTTTGCTGAAGGTATACTCAGTTCAATGAAATAGTTTGAGGAGGTCATTTGTTGTACAGCAAAGTGTTAGAGTTTGTCCGGGAGCAGATCGCCCAGAACGGGCGCCCTTCAGCCCCGTACCGAGATCGGTTTCAGCACACACTGCGGGTCGTGAAGTGGGCTGAACGTTTGCAGGAACTTGAGGGTGGAGATCTAGAGGTGATCCGACTAGCTGCTCTGTTCCATGATATTGGCTGGGATCGGGAGCGCCCCCATGAGGAAGTTGGCGCTGAGATAACCCATGACTACCTCTCTGGTCAGGGTTTTTCTCCTGAGAAGGTCAGGGCTATCGTTGAAGCGGTGGCCCATCACAATCATAGAGATGCTCCAGGCCTTTTCTCAAAAGAGACGCTGATCCTTCAAGACGCAGATTTCTTGGACGAAGTGGGGGTTTTGACTTTAGTCTGGGACAGCCTTGCGGCAGCATTTAATCCCAACCCCAGTTATTCCGCGGTTTATCAGCGCGCCCTGGGCTCGCTAGCGGAACTTAAGAAGCTGAGGCATCTCGTGAGAACGCCTACCGGGCAGCGCTTTTATGATGAGCGCGTTGCCATACTGGAAAAGTGTCTTGCGGACTTAGAGTTCGAATTAAGGGGTTATTCGACATAGGAAGGAGCGGTGATGGTGCGTTACGGTTACTTTGATGATGCAGCCAAGGAGTATGTGATTACTCGGCCCGATACGCCCCAGTCTTGGAGTAATTACCTTGGTTCGACTGAGTATGGTGCAATTATTACCAACAACTGTGGCGGATATGGGTTCTATAAATCAGGGGCCCGAGGAAGATTTTTACGTTTGAGATTCAACGGGGTCCCCCTTGATCAGCCGGGACGTTACTTCTACCTTCGTGATCAGGATACCGGTGACTTCTGGTCAGCCTCATGGCAGCCAGTAGGCAAGCCCTTGTCCGAGTATGAGTCTGTCTGCCGCCACGGCACCGGTTATTCGATCTTTGAGTCTCGTTATGCGGGAATCTCTACCGAGGCTCTGTACTTTGTCCCCGATGGGGAGCTGTTTGAATACTGGCGCCTGCGTGTAACCAATGCGAGCAGTGGGACGAGGCAGATTTCTGTGTTTACCTACTGCGAGTTCACAAACCATTGGGATACATACCAAGATCAGGTGAATCAGCAGTATTCCAACTTTATCGTCAAGGGCTCTCTGCGTGACAACATGCTCCGCATTGTCAGCCATGATAACCTAACCGGCCGTTCGGTGTCGAGGATCGACGATCTGGCGATGCATACCTGGATGGCGCTGATCGGCGCGCCCATAGCTGGCTATGACACAAGCCGCGAAGCTTTCCTCGGTATCTACAATGGGTACCACAATCCGCAAGTTGTCCAGCGAGGCAAATGCACAAATAGCGATGCTTACGGAGATAACGCCTGTGGTACATTTCAGGTTGATCTAGAGCTGCAGCCCGGTGAATCTAAGGAGATCTTGGTCATGCTGGGTATCGGCGCCCAAGAAACGGTTGGTAAAGAAACCGTTGCCAAGTTCGGTAGTCTAGAGCGGGCAGAAGAGGAATTCACCCGCTTGAAAGATATCCGCCATCGAACACTTGGCTCTCTCACCGTTGAGACGCCTGATCCTGAGTTCAACAGCACCATCAACGTCTGGGGCTTGTACAATTGTCTGATTAACTTCGCTTGGTCACGTTCAGCAAGCTTGGTTTACAATGGGGAAAGGGATGGTTTG
This sequence comes from Bacillota bacterium, assembly GCA_012521295.1. Taxonomy (GTDB): domain Bacteria; phylum Bacillota; class Limnochordia; order Darwinibacteriales; family Darwinibacteriaceae; genus JAAYMS01. Next base: position 10,330 of record JAAYMS010000076.1, on the reverse strand, counting down.
GGTTATCGTGATTCGGTCCAAGACCTCTTAGGTGTAATGGCTGCAATTCCCGAAGACGCGGGCAAACGCCTAGAGCTTATGATTACCGGCCAGGTCTCCACCGGAGGGGCAATTCCGGTAATTAAGCCATTTGAGCACCGCCCGGGACATGAACAAGCACCCAAACCTGAGCAGTACCGCTCCGATGATTGCCTATGGCTGTTTAATGCAGTTCCTGAGTATGTTGCCGAGACAGGCGATCTCGATTTCTATCGAAAGGTCCTGCCTTATGCCGACAAGGGTGAAGATACAGTGTTCGGGCATCTGCGGCGGGCTTTGGAGTTTAACTTAACTCGTACTGGCCGCAACGGTCTTCCCTGTGGTTTGGCAGCCGACTGGAATGATTGCCTCGTACTCGGTTATCACGGGGAAAGTTTGTTTGTGGCTTTCCAGGTGAGGTATGGCCTCACGAAATATGCTGAGATTGCCGAGCTGCTCGGTGAGGAAGAAGAAGCCCGTTGGGCCCTGGCCGAGCGCGATAAACTCGACGAAGCCATTCAGAAGGTGGCTTGGGATGGCGACTGGTTCATTTGGGCCATCGGAGATGATGGAACCATCTATGGAACCAAAGATTACGATGAAGGCCAAGTATACCTCAATACCCAGGTATGGGCTGTGATCAGCGGTGCCGCGACGCCAGAACAAGCAGAGCGCTGCCTTAACACGGTCAACGAGAAACTGGCCACCGAATACGGCCTGATGCTCTGCGCTCCACCTTTTGTGAGGGCTCCAATCGATGTAATGCGGGCTGTAGTCTATAACCCGGGTATTAAGGAGAACGCAGGTATCTTCAACCATACGCAGGGTTGGGGCGTTATGGCAGAGTGCATCATGGGTAATGGTGACCGGGCATATGAGTATTATCGGGCGGCGATGCCCGCAGCCTATAACGACCGGGCAGAGGTGCGCCAGCTAGAACCCTACGTGCAGGGGCAGACAACCTATTCTACCTACTCTCCCCGCGCCGGCCACTGCCGTACAGCTTGGCTCACAGGTTCTGCCGCTTGGTTTTACTACAGTGCCGTACAGTTTATTCTGGGCATCAGGCCCGCTATTGATGGCTTGGTGATTGACCCCTGTATCCCCAGCCGCTGGGATGGGTTTAGGGCAGTCCGCAAGTTCCGCGGCAAAGTAGTAAATATTACCGTAGAGAATCCCCATGGGGTATGCCGCGGAGTAAGAAGCCTCACCATTAATGGTAGAGTCATCGAGGGCAGCAAGATCCCCGCTGATTTACTGCAGGATCAAAACCAAGTTACAGTCGTCTTAGGATAAGAATGAAGGGATAGCGGTTAGCTATCCCTTACTGTTTGACTATACCATTTGCGGTACTCTTGTTTTCTTTCTGCCCAGGTCAGTATTGTCGGTCCGGCGATCTCGCAGTGATTCGACTGGGCTCAGTTCATTCTCGAAACGATAGTCTGTGCCGAATTTCTTTTGGTGCTCAGCAATCACTACATGAGATGGAACCGCGTTAACATCGTGATTGATGCATTCTTGGTACCAGAAGAAGCGGTGATCGTCACGCAGATCGTTGACGTTGACCAAGTCTTCTAGATCGCAAGTGAGCTCCACCTGTTCTCCAAGGATTTTTCGCACGTATTCGCGCGTATCCCTAAAATGCAGTGGTTCAGGGAATGGGCCAGGGACTACTTCCTGCCAGTGCTTGTTCTCGAACTTCTGCAGCAGTGCAGCAGCTGTGTGCAGGTGAGTAATCTCCTGCTCTAGGCACTGCTCCCAGATAGAGCGAATGCTGGCGTCAGTTTCATCCTGGGCAAAGGAGTAATACAAGAAACACTCCATGTACTGATGCATCAGGAGGTTTTCCAGCCAAGTGGCATTGGGATCAAGCAGCGAACCATAGTGAGTTACATGCTGCTCCTCAATCATGGCAATCTCCTGGTAGAGCTGGCGGCCCAGATCGTTATAGTAAAGGGCACCCGTGTTCATGTAGTAATTCATCGTCTGCTGTTCCGCTGATACGATTATCAGGGTATTGAGCTTTGTGCGCACATCAGCAGTCTTAAAATCAACAGGGCGCATGACTGTATCGACTGGATGCCGGTGTTCGGAGATCGTGGGCCGCCCCGGCATGATTTCCACATACTTCTTTACTATATCATGGGCAGGGATGTTGTCATCCATATCCAGCAGGTTGGCATAGCGGTAGAGATGGTCGAAGTCTTCGAGCAGGATAAAGTCGAGCGTAGCTTTAACATATGGGTTTGGTTCATGCATGGCAAGCCACGCTGTGAGATCGACAGCCACCTGTTCATAAGAGATGGTTTTTTCGAGAGCCGTTTCATTTGTAGGGCTCAGCCAATCGATGCGCTTCTGCTGTTGTTGTTCAGAGCGGCGCAGCATGGCCAGCTCGCGGCGCAGATCGTTGTTGACACAGTTGCGATGCAACTGATGGGCAAAGACGATTGATTCGGCCTCAATTCCGTTCATGAGGATGACCCGCACTTTGGTATATGGGTCGGATGTGTTTTTGTCATAAGGCTTGGGATACATTCTTTTCCAGTCCATCATCGTATCGCTGAGAGTGATGGGTTTTTCGTCAAATGGGTTAAACATGGCATCAGCTCCTTTGACTAGACTCTCAGATAGTATTTCCTTAATTGGGAGTAAAAAAACCGCCCGGTCATGGGCGGTTCTCGTTAGTCATCCTCATATTCGGCCAGTTCGCTCTTCAGGCCTGCGATCTGTTCTTCGCGATGGCGGTTCTTACGGGCGATGGCCTCTTTTTCTTCATCGGAGATGTTGTCATGTACCATCGTTTCTTGTGCTTCATCTAGTCTTTCGATTGTGTTTTCCAGCTGCTCTTTAAGGACCTTGCGGCGACTCTTAGGGTCTTTGGCCATGTCCTACCCTCTCCTTTCTACGGGTAGTGTATACCCAAACCGTCAGAACGATTCAGGCAGAGCCACCGTCTCATTTGTGCTTAGAGACGGCCCCAGTCAAAGAGTATACCCGGATCCCATTTGCGTCCTGGAGCATAGTCATCGTGGCCGATAATGTTTTCCTTTGGTATTTGATAGCGTTCCTGCAGGAATTCCACTAGGCTCTCCAGGGCTTGATACTGGGCATCTGTATAGCCTCGATCGCTCGGTTTGATCCGACTGTTAGCCACCGCCCCAATGACCGAGTTCATTTCTGCCTCTGTCCCGATGCCCATCAATTCTATACCGATTGCGTACATGTTCATATTGTTGGTTAAGCGAGGGTCGCCCTGCCATGTGCCCAGCCCAGCATGGCGCCCCACAAGAACGTCTTCGAGAAACTGATAAATCTGCCCGCGCCGATCGATGACGTAGTGAGACTCTACTCCATACTCATCAAAAATGGCCCGCATGCGTTCGATTCTGTAAGGGTCGCTCGGGTTAACGGCCGCATCGCTCATGGCGTGGATCATGATGAACTCAATATCGCTGGCTCCATTGGCGCGGAGTGGTATCGGCGCACCGTTAGCTCGCTGCGTGATAAGCCCTCCAGGCCCTTCGAGGATTTCGCCTGTCACATTGGGCAAGAATACCGCTTGGATGATCTTGTCTCTATCAGCCAGAACTGCGGTTTGCGGTGCAGTTGCTTCTGAAACCTCGCCCGCCCAGTGACTGAATTCCCAGCCCTGTGCTGGTACTGCTTCGATCTCAACCAATGTCCCCTGCTCATACTGCCTCGTTCCTGAGCTGGGGAGTATTGTTCCTTCGCCAACGGGTTCGAAGCTTAGGCTGACAAAACCGGGTGCTTCGAGTCCACAACCGCTTAATCCTACTACGCCTGCAAGGATGAGAATGAAAAACAACGATTTTTGCATAAGATCAAGCCTCCAGAATACCTATGAACTTCTAACTAACATAAGTATTCCCTGCTGTCCCAACGGCCGGCTAGGATGCCAACTTCTGCCGCACAGGAAAAACGTCAGCATGTAAAGAATGTACGCGGTATAGGAACTTGATAGGTGATTTTAATCCACTTTTAATGTGACTAAAATTGGCCTTAAAGCCCCACTTGTTACAATTCAGTCACAACAAGGAGAAAGGGGTATGTTTCATGGATAGGCTCGAACAAATTGAAAAGCTGCGGGAAAGGGCAAAGGTAACCTACGATGAGGCTAGGGCTGCTTACGATGCTGCCAATGGCGACCTTCTCGAAGCTATGATTATTCTTGAAAAGCAGGGTAAGGTACAACCTCCGCACGGTGGAGGTGTATACAGCACCGCGGGACAGCAGTCTTCAGAAGGTAGAGATTATCAGAACAGCGAAGGATCCAAACAAGACTACAAACAAGAAGGCAAGGATGGAAGTGCGGCAGACAATTTCATGAAGACTCTGGAACGGATCGGCAAGTTTTGTGCGCAGCTTATTCAACGCGGGAACAACACAACATTTGAGGTACTCAAAGATAACGAAAGCAAAGCCAAGTTCCCTGTCACTGTGCTTGCTTTACTGGTGATCTTCGCACCGCATATCACCATTCCCCTGATTGTGATCGGTTTGTTCTTCGGTTTTCACTATCGGTTTGTCGGTGAAGGGTTCAGCGACCTGCTGTAGATAAAGGAGAGGACTCTTGATGGGAACCCGAATTCTCATAATCGAGGATGAGGTAAAATTTGCCCGGTTTGTGGAGATGGAGCTAACCTATGAGGGGTATTCTGTCACCAAAGCGTACGATGGGCGTACCGGGCTTGAACTAGCGGAAGGGGAGCAGTTCGATCTGATCCTGCTGGATGTTATGCTGCCAGGATTGAACGGACTCGAAGTGCTCCGCAGAATCCGCAGGTTCAGTGAGGTTCCCATCATCATGCTCACTGCACGGGACAGCGTGATGGACAAAGTATCCGGTTTGGATCTGGGGGCCGATGATTACATCACTAAACCCTTTGCCATCGAAGAGCTTTTGGCAAGAATAAGAGCAGCTCTACGCAAACAGTCGAGGAGCCCCGACGGAAATGTACTGACTGCGGGGCTCCTGAGGCTGGATCCGGCGCGCCGTCAGGTGACCTACGATGGTACACCCATTGATTTGACCAAGCGTGAGTTTGATGTGCTTCAGTACCTGTTGGAGAATAAAGGTATCGTAGTCAGCCGGGATGCGCTGCTCGAAAATGTGTGGGGCTTCGACTTTGATGGCCAGACTAATGCGGTTGATGTCTACATCCGCTTTCTCCGAAGTAAGATCGATGAGGTTTTTGGAATTCAGTTAATCTCCACGGTCCGTGGGGTGGGATATGTGATTCGCGATGACGACTAAGCAAAGACAAGAAAAGGTAAAAAACATCGGTTTTTCCCTGGCCTCAAAGCTTAATGTCCAGCTTTGGCTCCGCCTCTTCAGTGTCTTTTTGTTCCTCAATATCATGTACTGCAGCGCCGTAATCGTTGGCACTGTTTATTACGCTGAGAATACTCTGGCACAGGCTTTCACACCTAATCCCGAAAGCATTGGCCAGCAGGTAAACGGCATTACTGTTACACCCCTGGCTGAACCTATTAGTGGGTGGCAGATTCCGGAACCATTACGCCGCCTTTTTCCAGAGGAGACGGCTGGGGGCGCACGTTATGTCAAGTGGGACCCGGGACCGGAGCTTTCGTGGTGGGAGATTCTCGAGTCTGTACGCTATGAGCTTGTGTTCCGGGAGTTGGGGCTGCGGTATTCCCTCAACCTAGGGAATCTCATGCAGCTGTTCGCAATCATATTGATCGTAATGCTTGGCAGCCAGGTTTATCTCTTGATTGAAAGCACGTTCAGGCAGGCGCAGATTATTCGGAAAACCCTGCGGCCTATTTCTGAGTTAGCAGAAAAGGCTCAGACGTTGGGGCAGAGCCCGGGGCCGCTGCTTCCTAGAGAAGTGGAGGCTCTTGCCGGGAAGCTCGAAGGCATTACGGCAGCACACCTCGATACCCGCATTGATCTTGAATCTACCCAGGATGAACTGAGAGATGTCGCGGCAGCCATCAATGGCCTTTTGGACCGGATCAATCAGGCCTATCAGATGCAGGCTCGCTTTGTATCGGATGCATCTCACGAACTGCGTACACCAATTGCTGCTATCCAAGGGTATGCCAATCTACTGGACCGTTGGGGCAAACACGATCCAGAGGCTCTCGAGGAGTCGATTGCAGCCATTAAAGAAGAAGCGGCTAACATGAAGGAACTAGTGGAACAGCTTCTGTTCCTTGCACGAGGTGATAACAACACTATGCCGCTTCAGCTTGAGCGCTTCGATCTGGCCCAATTGGGCGAGAACGTCCTGCGCGAGTTTCAGATGCTTGACCATGGGCACGAATTCGAGGCGGCCCTAGAGCCTGCCTTTGTAGAGGCAGACCCGGGCCTAATAAAACAAGCAGTCCGCATACTAATGGATAACGCGGTCAAGTATACCCCATCAGGAGGAAAGATCAGGCTGATGGTGAGCCAGGCAGAAGGCCAAGCCAGAGTTACTGTCCAAGATGAAGGAATCGGCATTCCTTCTAAGGATGTCCCGCGGATTTTCGACCGCTTTTACCGGGCCGATGAGTCGCGGGCAAGAGCTACTGGTGGCACTGGCTTAGGCCTTTCCATTGCCCACTGGATAGCTGATAGCCACGGTGGGCACTTTGAGGTATACAGCCGAGAAAACCTCGGTACCAGAATTACGCTTGTCCTGCCAGCAGTTCCAGCGCCAACATCTGTACACAATGACGACTAATGGCCCTTACGGCGGGTACGTACGTAGCTGCGGGTTGATGGTTGGTTATCGGGGTTAGGCATTGTTTCATACTGAACTTTTTGGCTTTGAGCTTCTCGCCCTTGTGGAACTCCTGTAGGCCGGTGCGTTTCTTCTAAGCGCTCCGGCTCTTTGTATCCCTTTCGCCCTAGAAAGTCTTTAGTATGGGGCATAGTACTCCTCCTTTCTGTTTCGCCTAGCTTTAGTGTTCCCACGACTAGGACAACGATGCTCCCACCTTTGGGGCAGGACATTGTTCTTAAATATCGAAGTAGAAGATCAATTCAGTAATAGAGGGAGGCAGTACGATGCAGGGAAGGTATGGACAGACTGTAGAGATCGTCCCAAGGGTGAGCGCTGATGTGCTGGAGCAGTTTATGGTCGACGTGTTTACAGGTGTCGGTGTACCCATCGAAGACGCCAAGATCTGTGCTGAAGTCTTAATTGCTGCCGACTTAGCGGGAATCGACTCGCACGGGATCAGCCGCCTGAAACCTATCTACTACACCCGGATCAAAGAAGGTATCTTGTCTCCGATAACAAAGATCGACATTGTGCGCGAAGGCCCCACGACTGCGGTCTTGGATGGAAACAACGGTATGGGGCATGTAATCGCCAAAAAAGCCATGGAGATCGCCATTGAGAAGGCAAGCGAGTACGGTATGGGCATGGTGGCCGTACGTAACTCAAGCCATTATGGCATTGCTGGTTATTATACCAATATGGCAGCTGATGCCGGCATGATCGGTGTTTCTGGCACTAATGCCCGACCGTCGATTGCACCAACCTTTGGCGTAGAGAACATGTTGGGCACAAATCCGCTCGCATTTGCCATGCCGAGTGATGAACCATTCCCCTTCTCCTTAGACTGCGCGACAAGTACCGCACAGCGCGGCAAAATAGAAGTCTATGCTCGTCACAATCGGCCTGTTCCGGAAGGCTGGGTAATTGGCCATGATGGCCAGAGCAAAACCGATCCTCATGAAATCCTCAAAGACCTCACTGCTGGGCTAGCCGCCCTTTCACCGTTGGGAGGCATCTCTGAAGAAACCGCTGGCTATAAGGGTTATGGATATGCTACCGTGGTAGAGATCCTGTCTGCGGCACTCCAGGGAGGGCCTTTCCTCAAAGCTCTTACAGGTATTCAAGACGGTAAAAAAGTGCCTCACCGTCTAGGACACTTCTTCATCGCAATTGACATTTCCGCCTTTACCGAACTAGAAGAATTCAAACGGATTACTGGTGAGATCCTCCGTCAGCTGCGGGCTTCTAAGAAGGCTCCCGGACATGATCGGATCTACACAGCTGGTGAAAAAGAATATTACACGCGGCTCGAGCGATCTGAGCAGGGAATCCCCATTGGAGAAAGCCTGCAGAAGGAGATCAAGGAGTTAATCAGCGAGCTGAGCTTAGAATACGATTTTCCGTTTTAGGGGCAGTTCATAGTTATGGGAGGAATTACCTTTACTGTTATCGAATTTACAAAGTGATTTCATTCTATTTGTGAGAGGTAATACATGAACCCCGATAACCGCTTAGCTGCACTGGTAACAGCAGCAGCTTCTGCTGTGGTAATGGTGTGGATTGGCTTCCACAATTTCCCTTTGTATCATCTAATCCTTGAACTTATTGGTGTTTCCATCAGCATTGCCATCTTTTCGATGGGCTGGAACACCCGGCATATTACAGCCCATGACTTCTTTGCTGTCATGGGCTGTGGTTTTTTAGGCAGTGCGGTGCTTGAACTACTGCACATTGTAACCCACGAAGGCATGCCGCCTTCAGGGACTTGGGCTAATCCCAACCTGTCCATTGAATGTTTATTGGCTTCGAGAACGGTGGTTTTGGCTGCGTTTCATTACGCACTGCATGTACGTAGGCGGCGGATGCGCGTCAAGCATGAGATTGTGCTGGCAGCGATCATGATCACTGTGTCGTTGGCTGCCCTGCTGGCAGTCCTGCATGGTGCTTCTTTGGGCGAACTACTGATCCCAGCGTGGCGTCTTCCCGGTCAGATGATCTGGCGAGGCCTCTTGGTAGCTGCCATGCTGTTTGGCTTTTGGGAGTTAAACAAAATCAGGGATCTCAGCACCAATGGTGTCAGTGTTCATGTGAAGGTGATCATCGCATCGCGGCTTCTATCTGAGCTCTTCTTTACCCTACGGCTTGATCCCGCGGGCTGTACAGCAATTTTCGGCCACCTAATTAACATTGCATCGCGGATTGCCGTCTATAGAGTTCTCGTGGTGAGCACGCTGCAGGATCCGTACAATACTCTTTTTCAAGATCTCACTGATGCAGTCCTATTTCTGCGGGCTCAGCGTCATGACATGCTCAACGATCTCACCTTGGCCTCGACTTATCTGCAGATGAACCGTCCCAAAGAGGCTCAGCAGTGTATTGAAGTCCTCGCTGCGGATCTTTCAGATCGCTACAACTACACTACTATGCCTAAAGACGCTTGGTGTCAGATCATCAATGCCAAGTCCCGCGCCGCCCGCGCCCAAGGCATTAAGTTTCGCTATAGGCTGGAGGCCCCGATGCCAAACGATTTCAACCAGCGGCGCCTGCTTCCAAAGCTCGTTGGTAATCTGCTGGATAATGCTATTGATGCAGCGGGAAACAGTGACAATCCATGGATTTATCTAGAATGGGTTGCAGATTCAAGTGGCAGCGTCCTGCGGGTAACTAACAGCGGCCCGCCAATTCCAGAAGAGCTGCAGTCTAGGCTGTTTGAGCCTGGGCAGAGTACAAAGGGCGCTGATCGGGGCTTTGGCCTGACTATCTGTCGAAAAATCGCCAATGAACTGGGAGGGTTTTTGACAGTCGAGACCAACAGTGATTCTACCAGCTTTGTCTTGACACTTCCTAACCCACGCGAGACAAGCTCACGTAGGGCTGCCGGCAGCTAAAGGCGATTATTAGTCGTCGCGATCATCCCGAACGTCAAAGTCATCATCGTCAAGGCCTTTCACGTCGAGTTCAACTGCACCTCGGGTACCGTCTTTGAGCTGGTATTCCACCTCAAACTCATCGACGTCGCTTTGGGCGATCTGCAGCTGGTCAAGAATGGCTTGAACCAGATTCAGTGGTTCGTTGCTCGTTAGGGGAGGAATGGCTGCCACGATCGATTCCACTTGGTTGATAGCGTCTTGGCCTGTAATCTCAGGCTGGTCTGGTTGATCGCCTCGTCTGATCCGAGCTCTAGGATCCTGGTTTTCTCCAGCCGAATATGTGACTTCGATTTCGGCATCATTCATTAACTCGATCTCTACATCAAACCAGTCAATGTCATCTAGCTTGTTATTTACTGTCGCTGCTTGCAGACGAATTTCTTCTCCTGTGTCTGGCCCTGGTGTGTTCTGGTTCCCTAACCGTACCTGGGCATAGACTAAAGCACCCAGGATAACGGTAATAATTAAGACGGGTACATAACGCTCATACTTCATCCGCAGTTGCTCCTTTCAGTTGTTCCTGGTTATTATTCTGCCCAGATTTCTGCAGAGAAGTAGTGCGGTGAAGTGTGTAGAGGAGGGGATTCTTGGATAGATCTGCATTTTATAGGAAATGTGGTTGACATTTCC
>JAAYMS010000009.1 GCA_012521295.1 Bacillota bacterium | reverse complement strand
GCTGTAAGCATATTGACGCCGACGAGGACGGATGGAAAGATTTCAGCGAAGTGATTGCGCTGGCTAAGCAGTGCCCTCCGCCAGCTGAAATTGAGTCTGGTGCCATTGTGGGCGGTTTCGCCCATGAACAGGTCTTTGCCTTGGCGGATCAGGTCGTGGATGCAGTGAAGAGCGGTGCTATTAAGAAGTTTTTCGTGATGGCAGGCTGCGACGGCCGGATGAAGAGCCGTTCGTACTATACTGACTTTGCCAACGCGCTGCCAGAAGATACAGTCATTCTAACCGCAGGTTGCGCCAAGTATCGCTACAACAAGCTTCCCTTGGGCGATATCGCTGGAATACCGCGGGTGCTGGATGCGGGTCAGTGCAATGATTCATATTCATTAGCTCTGATTGCCCTAAAACTAAAAGAAGTCTTCGGACTTGATGATATTAATGAGCTGCCAATTGCTTATAACATTGCATGGTATGAACAGAAGGCTGTCATCGTTCTCCTGGCCCTCTTGTATCTCGGTGTGAAAAACATCCACCTCGGCCCAACACTGCCTGCTTTCCTTTCGCCTAACGTGGCTGAGGTTTTGGTCAAGCAGTTTGGGATTGGAACGATCAGCACAGTCGAAGAGGACCTTGAGCTGTTCCTAGGCTAGACAGATGAGATAAATAAAGCGGCCCCAGCAGTCCCATTCTGCAGGTGGTCGCTTTTCTATCACGTCAGAAGGGGAATCTACCCCACACGTTTAATTAAGGGGAAGGGCTCTCCAGCCACAAATGCATCAGGAGGCTGTACCGTGAATATTGATGTGATGTCCTTTAACTTGCGCTATTGGAACAAAGCAGATGGGCCTAACGCCTGGCCCAACCGTCGCAGTGCTGTGGTATCTGTCATTCAGAGATTTGCCCCATTGGTTATGGGAACACAAGAGGGGCTGCCAGAGATGCTTGCGGATTTGGACACTGACCTGCCTGATTACGCGCGCATCGGGCGTGGCCGGGGTTCTGATGAGGCAGATGAGTTTTGTGCAATATATTACAGGCGCGATGTGCTGGAGCTAATCGCTGAAGGCCAGTTCTGGCTGTCTACTACCCCTGAAGTCCCAGGCAGCCGCTCTTGGGACAGTTCGCTGCCTCGCATCTGTACCTGGGGGCATTTTCGCACCAAGGATGAAGAGCTTGAGTTCGTAATGTTCAATACCCATCTAGATCATGAGGGTGAAGATGCTCGGCGTTTAGGTGCCGAACTTCTGTGGGAGAGAATGCGCCCCTTTGTTGAGCGTGGCCTGCCCTGTATCCTGACAGGGGACTTCAACTGTGAACCACAAAGCATACCTATTCAGTTTCTCCGTGAACGTTTGACTGACGCCCTGGAGGACAAGGGTGCCGGAGGAGCTACGTTCCATGGGTTCTCGGGAGTAGGAGTCGGGGGCTGGATCGACTATATATTTGTCTCCGCCAATGTGGGCGTTGTATCAGCGGAAGTCATTCGCGACAAGGTGGATGGACGATTCCCGTCGGATCATTATCCAATTAGAGCTCGTCTAGAACTACCAGTAAAATGAACAGAGGTGTCGCCATGCTGTTTACTCCATTTGAGCTGAAGTCAGTGACTTTTCCGAACCGTATTGTGATGCCGCCCATGTGCCAGTATTCAGCTGGAGAAGATGGTCTAGCTAACGAGTGGCATTTTGTGCACTACGGGGCCAGGGCAGTAGGTGGGGTAGGCTGTATTGTTGTTGAAGCGACAGCAGTGGAACCGCGGGGCCGGATTTCGCGCCGCGATCTGGGGCTCTGGGATGATTCGCAGATTGGGCCACTGCAGAAGATGGTAGATTTCTGCCGCAGCCATGGGACAGTGATGGGAATTCAGATTGCCCATGCTGGACGGAAAGGATGTGGGCCGGAGTTAGTCGCTCCTTCAGCGCTGCCTGCGGGGCCAGAGCAACCAGTGCCTCGTGCCTTATCTCAAGCGGAAATTGCGGAGATTGTTGAAAAATGGGCAGCTGCTGCTCGGCGAGCTCATCAAGCGGGCTTCGACGTGCTCCAGATCCATGCCGCCCATGGATACTTGATCCATGAGTTCCTTTCGCCCTTGAGCAACCACCGTCAGGATGAGTATGGTGGAGATCTGAGGGGGCGTCTGCGCTTCCTCTTGGAGATCATAGAAGCGGTACAAAAGGAATGGCCAAAGGAAAAGCCTCTTTCTGTGCGGCTCTCTGCTGTTGATCATCTCGATGGTGGATTGACTATCGAAGACACTATCGCCATTTCGTCAGAATTAAAGCAGCGAGGTGTAGATCTCATCGATGTGAGTTCAGGTGGCCTTATGCCTGCGCCTATAAAGACGGGCCCTGGCTATCAGGTACCTTATGCAGAGGCAGTACGCCGGGAGGTTAGTATTCCCACGATCGCTGTAGGGTTGATCTCACAAGTAGAACTGGCTGAAGAGATTTTGCTGAACGAGCGTGCCGATTTCGTTGCACTTGGCCGTGAGCTCCTGCGCAATCCCTACTGGCCGCTGCAGGCGATGACCGGCCAGGCAGAAAAGTGGCCCGAACAGTATAGGCGGGCTGCACTGAAATAATCAAAAGGCCCTTTTGCAGGGCCTTTTTCCTATCTACATTAATGGTGCAAATAGTCTCAGGATCGCTGTCGCGATTCGTCTGTGGATACTGCGGCTTAAATATGCGTCGATGTCGAACTCATGGCATTGTTCCAGAGTCTTAAGGAAATCATCGCGGATCTCCTCGACCGTCGATGTGTTATACAGCCAGACGCCGCACTCGAAATGCTGGTACAGGCTGCGGTAGTCGAGGTTGATGGTTCCGACAACTGCGAATTCGTCATCAGCCACGAACGTCTTGCAGTGCATGAAACCCGGGGTGTACTCATAGATCTTCACACCGGCTTCCATCAATACCTGGTAGTACGAACGGGATACGGCGTGTACATACCATTTATCAGGAATGTGCGGTGTCACAAGGCGAACATCGACGCCTGACTCAGCGGCAGCACAGAGAGCCGTCTGCATTGCACTGTCCAAAATAAGATAAGGTGTGTTGATGTAAACATAGCGCTTTGCGCGGCCGATCATGTTGAGATACACGGTTTCTCCCACCGGATTGTCATCAAGCGGATTATCGTGATAGGGCTGTACAATCCCCGACGAGGGAGGAACATCAGGCAAGGCTTCGGGTTTGAAGGCGGAGAGGTCTTCATCGGTTCCTCTCAGATAATTCCACATCGTGAGGAACATGACAGTCAAGCTCCAGGCTGCAGGGCCTTTGACTAGAATTGCTGAGTCCTTCCAATGACCGTGTTTCTCAATGGCGTTGATATACTCGTCTGCCAGGTTTATACCACCTGTAAAAGCGGTGTGACCGTCAATTACAGCTATCTTGCGGTGATTGCGGTTGTTAAGGCGAGTGGAAAGCACTGGAATAAAGGGGCTAAAGCGGCAGCACTTTATCCCCATTTTTTCGAGCTTGCGGTCGTAACGGTAGGGAAGTTTCATGATGCAGCCAAAATCGTCGTAAATCATACGCACATCAACACCTGCGGCTGCTTTTTCCTTCAGGATATCCAGAATGGTATTCCACATGATGCCTTCTTCTACAATAAAATACTCGAGGAAGATATACCGTTCGGCCTTTTTCAGCTCCTCAACAAGCGCTTCAAACTTCACCTCACCGAGGGGGAGGTATCTTGTATAAGTGTCCTTATAGGGTGGGCAGTGGGCATGGTGCATCAGATAGTGTACCTGCCGGGCTGCATCTGGGTTTTCTTTTTCTAATTCTTCCAGAATAGAGTCATCGGGTGGCAGTGCATCAATGAGCTGCTGACGCATACTGTCCATGCGCTTTTTGAGAAAAGAACCCATACGGCTGCCGCCGAACATCAGATAGAACAGTCCGCCAAAGATGGGGAAGGACATAATCAGTATAATCCAAGCAATTTTGTATCCCGCATTGCCTTTACCGTTGGCAATTGCCAGAACCGCGACAATGCTGGCTGCTAAGGTGATTCCATAGAACACAGAAAAATAAGTTGAGAACCGGTTGATCATGAGTATCAAGGCGGCAACTTGAATGACGATTGCCGCCGCAACCAGTACAACACGATGAAAGATCAAATTCAGAAGCTTTTTCATAGCGGTGCATCCATCCTTGCTATCCGTTTAGTATACGGAGGAACTCATCGCCAGAGATTGTTTCCTGGTCTAATAGATGTCTCGCTAGTTCGTGTAATTTGTCTACGTTATCCTTGAGTATCGCGATTGCCCTCTCGTGCGCTTTGCTGATAATGTTCATCACTTCTTGGTCAACTTGAGCTGCTGTTTCGCTGGAACACGTTAGTGCAGTGTTTCCTCCAAGGTAGGGATTGGTTTCAGATTCTAGGGCAATCATTCCGAAGCGATCGCTCATCCCGAAGCGCGTTACCATGGCCCGCGCAATCTTGGTGGCTTGCTCGATATCGTTAGCGGCTCCGGTAGTCACAGTGTTGAACACCAGCTCTTCTGCGGCTCTGCCGCCAGTGAGGGTCGCTAAGCGAGCAAACGCTTCTTCTTTGGTGACAAGATAGCGATCGCTCTCATCAATCTGCATGGTGTAGCCCAGTGCTCCGGAAGTGCGGGGTACGATGGTGATCTTGTGCACAGGAGCTTGATCGCCCTGCCTTGCCGCCACAATTGCATGGCCTATCTCGTGATAGGCGACCATCTGGCGCTCTTTGGGTGAAAGGGTGGTGTTCTTGCGCTCATAACCAGCCAGCACAACTTCTACACTTTCCTCCAAATCGTTTTGCTGAACGGCGCTGCGCCCCTGGCGAACGGCTCGGAGTGCCGCTTCGTTAATGATGTTGGCTAGATCGGCACCTGATGCGCCTGCTGTCGCCCGAGCAATGGGAGCAAAATCGATCGGGCCTTCGGT
>JAAYMS010000075.1 GCA_012521295.1 Bacillota bacterium | reverse complement strand
AAGACCACAAGACCGGCCGTTAAGGCCTTACGAGTTATAATCAGCGAAAAGCCCTGTCGCCTGCGCATCTAATTCCCTCCCGGTTTGCGCTTCTGCGTTCCGTCATGGTCAATATAATAGTCTCCATCTAGGATTATTTCTGAGACAGGAACAATTCGGTAACCCTGACTGAGCAGATCGGGGATTATTCTGCGAATGGCGCCCGGCGTTCCAGGAGCCGCATTATGGAAGAGCACTATATCACCGGGCTTAATCTGGCTCATTACCCGTGCATAGATCTGGTCACTAGTCGAGTTCTTCCAATCGAGGGAATCTACCGACCACTGAATCGTCTTGTAGCCAATGGAAGAAGCTGCCTGAATGACGGTGTTGTTGTATTCGCCAAACGGAGGCCTGAAGATCAGAGGCTGTTCACCGACAAGATCGCGGATCATCTCTGCATTCCGTTCCAACTCTTGAATGACGCCTTCTGCAGTCAAGCTGTTCATGTGGGGATGGGAATAGCTGTGGTTGCCAATTTCGTGGCCGTGGGCGGCAATCTTCACCACATAATCAGGGTGTTTGTCAATCCAATAACCCGCTAGGAAAAATGTAGTCCGGATGCCGTTTTGCTTAAGGATAGCTAGAATTTCATCGGTCAGATCTGTGCCCCAAGTAGCATCAAAGGAAATAGCGACCACCTTATCAGGTGTGTCCACCCTATAAATAGGAATCAGCCTTCCCCGCGACGTTACTGCCGTAACAAGAGGTTCACGAACCTGCGGCAGCGCAGCGAAGAAGGCCAATATGAGCACTAGCAAAATATACTGCCATCTCAACCTGAGCACGAATACACGCATCTTATCTCCCCCTCGTGTATTCATATTCAGCTAGATGGCGAAGTTATGATTCCCAATCTGTTTGATTACTCTGCGTGTCTCCCAAAATTCTCTGTTTCTAGTAGTGCTGGGGTTATAGAAGAATAAGGCACCACCAGTAGGGTCTTCACCCTGCAGTGCGCGAATGACAGCGTCCCTACAAGTTTCATCGACATGAGTAGGCAGCTGATTCTGCTCCACGGGTGTAAACTGCCCCGGTTCATGAATCACTTCGTAGATCGAATTGGGGAACTTCGAACTGCGAACCCGATTAAGCACCACAGCCGCTACGGCAGTTTTTCCTTCGAGCGACTCTCCCCGAGCCTCAGCATAGACCAACCGTGCCAGCAGTTCGGTGTCTTCATCGGACACCACATAAAAGGTTCCATCACTCAATGTAAGAGTATAAGGCCGTTTACTTGGTATGCGGAGCACGGTGCCTATCTGAAGGCGTGTTGGGTCGGTAATCTTGTTGTAGCTTGCTAGTTCCCGCCAGGGCATTCCGTACTGCTGCGCGATTTCCGACAGAGTATCGCCGGGCTTCACAGTGTAGGTGCGTGCCTCATCAGCAGAAACCATTCCAGTGAAAAGCAAAACCAAAGCTAAAGTGACTAAGATTTTTCGCATCAACTTCCCTCTCTACCTGGTATGCTCTTACTTTTCATTCCACGAGAACCTGAGATTTCCTCTAATTACTCGCCACCAGTTCTTCCCAATTCATCAAGCCACCTCAATACACGGTTCTGGGCGATAATGCGGGAAAAGGAAACTCTCTCAGATGCCAAGTTCAAGAACGCAAGAGCAAGGAGTACCGCTATCTGAAGCCAGACAGGTAATGAAGCTGCCATTGCAAAACCCAGTGCCGCCCCGAGTGCATTGGCACCTGTATCACCCATCATAGCTTTCTCGCGCAGATCCCAGGGCAGGTATCCGATTACGGCACCGATTAGAACCAACAGCCAATGTGTTTTGGAACCAATTAAGACTAGTGGTAACGACAAGCATACAACAACCTTGCCTGCTCGTCCAGGCCTCAAATCGAGTAAGTTGATGAAGTTAGCCATCAAGACCATGAGGAGAGCCTGAATCACCGCGAAGCCAACCCCAGCCCTGGTTAGGCGAGCAACCAGTAATGCTAGTACAGCTCCGCCAAAAGCCTTCAGAGCACCTGTCGTGAGGCGCCCTTGCACAAACGCACTTAGGTGCCCCCGAAATCCGCGCTGCATCCTATCTCCTAAGAGGTCATCAATGAGCCCCAAAAGGCCGAATCCGAGCACAACCACCACAGCGGGCCACTGCCCCTGCATGACATCTGGAAAGGCCATCCATCCCAAGACCGCAGAGAACACAAAGGTAAGGCCCAATCCTGTAGGAACCTGATGCCCTGCATAGTTCTTCTCTTGTTTCTGTCCCAAGATTGGCTGTAAAGCAGGCACCAATGCATACGAAGCTATTATAGAAACAACCACCGGCAGTATCAGCATACGTCAGAACGCTCCTTCAGACACCGCCGCAGAGTACTGATTATGTGCACAAACTGCCTCCCTCTGTGGCAAAAGCCGCTAATGCCCCTTCCCGTGGCACGATGCTGCATCGATAGGGAAACCTCCTGAATTCGAAACCCAGCCCAAGATGCCTGCAGCGTAAGAGCAATTTCCACACCAAACCCAGGCGCAAACCCCCCTACCGCTTCAAGGACCTCGCGGCGCACTGCCCGCTGTCCAGAGAGAGGCGAGTTAAGACTGATCCCCGCGTAGTGTTTGATTGCCCAAGCGGCAAACCGTCGGACTACGCCAAAGCCCATAGTACCTCCACCGCGTCCCTGCTCTTGGGCAAAATGAGCAATTGTCATATCTGCTTGTCCTGAGATCACAGGTATCAGAAGCTGTTCTCCAAGGCGTGCAGTGTCACCGAGATCCCCATCCAGGAGGAGATAAATTGATGCCTGCACACTTGACCAGCCTTTATTCAAAGCTGCACCTTTACCCATATTTGCAGGCATGTCCAACACCAAAGCGCCCGCCTGCACCGCCAATTCAGCTGTATTATCGGTGGATCCATCATTGATGACGACAACCCGTTCCACGCCCTCAAGTTGAGCAGCCGCCTTCACGACAGCAGCAATGGTATCGGCTTCGTTATAGGCAGGAATCAGGACAGCTACACTCATGGCTGACGCACCAACTCAGGGAGGACAGCGACTGCACCTGGCCCTGTGCCGTAGTATCCCGACGCTCCCGCAGCAAGGCCGATGACCAAACCCAACTCACCCAAGAGGCTGTCAGTCATATCGATGCAGAGACTGGTTCTTTGTTCTGGAAGAGACACATTCATTTCGCCAGTACGTAGAAATGCAATGTGAACTCCAGCGCTGCTTAGCTTTTGAACCAGCGCAGTACGTTCGTTATCGAGAGGAGACCTAAGCCACAGTAACGCCGCACTTTCTGTGAAGTCTTCACATTCCTCAAGTTCCTGCCAGCCGATTTTTCGATAGGCGGCACCCGCCGCTGTTAGAAGGTTACCTATTTCCTGCCATTGATCTTCGCTGTCAGCAGGATCGGATATGAGTAGAATTTGCTTGTCTTGGAGAAGGCCGTCCAAGAGGATGGTCTTTGCCCTCTGCCAGCTTTGATTTAGGACACGCTCCCTTTCTGTCAGGGCTGTGACACTTGCCTTGAGTTCGGCAAACTGCGACTCTAGCTCAGAGATAATCAATCCCTGCTCCTTCACCAAACGATCATCTTGAAATAGGGCGCCTCCAATCAAGATACCGAGAACTAAGCTGAACAGCACACCGACGATTGATGCAACATGATAGCGGAAACTATGATGCAATCACAGCCCTCCTATCAGCACCCTCAGCTGAAGCCACAAGAGGCGCAGAAAATGCCGCCAAGGGGAAGCAAACGCGAGGAAAACGAGAATAGGAATGGCCACTGCAAAGACCATTGGAACCAGTTGCGCAGCGGAACCTGTGTTATATAGTTTGCTGACCCCTTTCGCATCCAGTAAAATGGGGCCGATCTTCATCCGGGTAAGGAAAGTCGAAGCCATACCTTTGCGGCCCTTTTCTAGAAAATCAATCATGTTGGAGTGCGAACCCACTAAGACAATTAGCTCAGCACCTTGATCGTGTGCCATCAAGAGCGCCAAGTCTTCACTCATACCGGGAGCAGGCACAACATGGTAATCAAGCTGCAGCTGCTCCAAGCGTTCTTGGCCGGGGCATCGCCCATCAACGTAGGCATGTGCGACTAGTTCTGCTCCGCACTTCAGCGCTTCGTCTGATACACTGTCCATATCGCCTACGATCACGTGAGGCTTGTGGCCGAACTTCAAGAGAGCATCAGCGCCGCCGTCCACACCGATCAAAATCGGCTTCGCCTCCTGTATATAGGACGAGAGGATTTCTAAGTCTTCGTTGTAGCCAAGCCCCCGCACGACTACCACGACGGGCTTGCCCTGAAGTGAAGCCTTCAGCCGCGGGAAACAGATGCGTCCCAGAATCAGAGCCTTTTCCTGCTGGGCATAAGCGAGGGTGTTATCAACGAAACGGGATAGCTCCTCATCTATGTTGAGAGCCGCTGAGCGCATGTACTCAGCGACAGCGTGTTCAGTCAGGATACGGCCAGTAGCAATAACGCGCTCGTTGAGCAGCACCTGCCGATTTTGGATGGTTATCCAATCACCATCGTTAAGCTCTGAAAAAACGGCCTCTCCTAGGTTGTCTAGATGGACTATTCCGGCCTCACAGAGCAGCTTTGGCCCTTGGTTAGGGTATCGGCCTGTAATGGAACAGCGCGCGTTGAGGACCGCTGCAGCCTGCCCCTCAATCAGCCCCAGGGCTCCCATGGCATCTAGATCCTCATGATCGATTACCGCTATTTCTCCTGGCTGCAGTTTGGGAACCAGCTCCTTGGTACGTCTCCCCAGCCTGACCCGTCCAGAGATCTCCATACCGTTCTCCCCTTATAGCGAAAAAGAGACGGTTACCCGTCTCTTCTAATATGTATAAATGACTGCAGCCTTAGTCACCACCTAGCAAGATCCAACTTGATAATATCTGCCATAGATGCAATGAAAGCTGAATTGGTAGGTTTACCCCGCTCTTCATCTACAAAGGAAAAGAGCTGAGTGAGCTGGTCAATATCACCGCGCTCCCAAGTGATCTCGATCGCATTGCGGATGGCTCGCTCCACCCGCACAGCATTGGTCTGAAAACGCTCAGCTATCTGAGGATAGAGTTTCTTGGTCACTTGACTGGCCAGTGAATGATCATTGACTACCAAGACCATAGCCTCAATGAGGTAGCTATAGCCCTTTAGGTGGCCAGGCATGCCAATACGTTGGAAATACTCGGCTGCCTTTCTCACAATACGATCTTCACCGAGGGCACACCGCCCATCCACCGCGGCAGCCAGCTCAGAGATCTGCCAAATACGCCTTACCAGTAGGTCTACCGGAAACGGTTTCACTAAGTAATAATCAGCACCAAGAGAATTAGCCCTTCTAACGACTTCATCGTCGCCATTCTCCGAAACCACAATGATCTGCGGCTTTTTGGGGTACATCTTCCGCAGCTCTTCCAATACAGCTATGCCATTCGGGGATGCGGAGTCCGCATCAAGAATCAGTAGATCAGCATCGCCCGCCCTATTGGTTTCTGTAGTTCCCGTAGATAACTCTATGTATCCAAGAACCAAGAAACCTGGCTCCTTCTGTAGGCGCTCAACTGCTGTCCGGCAGAACTCTGTTGGAGGAGCGATAACCAATATCTTAAGCACCTTTCACTCTCCTATTCCGATCCAACACGCCCCACTAATAAAAATGTCTGACGAAGTGGTGAATACTGAAGCTCTTTATCTAGCCTGAAGTTGACGATATCGCTTGTTCTCCGCATGTGAAGTCTAGGGCCCGAACAATAAATCAGCTCATCACCTATGAGAATGTGATTCTCATCGTAATACGCAATCGGAAGGCCCTTGCTGATATACTCATGAACTCGCTTTTCCACTTCTTCCAAATCTATATCTAGTTTCTCAGAAAACTCAACAACAAATCCCCGCCGGACGTCACTGTGAATGGTTGGTGGATCAAAACCCATCTGCGGAAAAACAATGGACAGAAGGTCTTCGGCGCTGTGCGCCATCTTGCGGTAGACTAGAGAATCATAAGCATACTGCGCCAATTCCTTGGGGAACGGCCCAAAGACTGTCGGTTTTGTTACAACGACTTCTTCGCCTACTGCAATCAAACACGCTGCGTTCAAGCCGAGAACGTCATACAAGAGATCAAAATGCTCGACCACTACTGTGCACCCCGCAGTAACCGCCTGCCGAACGGCCTCGGCGAGCTCCCAGAGCTGCGTAAAAGCCATTTCGAAACGCACATCTAGGTGATAGATGTGACCGGCGAAGAAACCATCACGAGCATCTGCCAAGATAGGGAGAGGGCGCACATTGACGCCCTCATCGTCATTAGTCAGAACTAACTCTGGAAACATACCTCTCACCAAGAGGGACTTCCCGGCTCCGGCATCACCGATCAAACCGATTAGACGGTCTTCCGGAAGCAGATAACGCTGCGAAATCAGGGCACCAAGATTTATCAGGCGCCGGCGGCCGCGCGGAGCATAATAGACGGCTTGAACAAGCGTGGTGGAATGCATTATAAGACCACCTCGGTATGGCGTGCCACATGACAGTTGATGTTAACTGCCACCGGCAGGCCTGCGATATGCGTTGGGAAGGTTTCTACAAACACATCAAGTGCTGTTTGGGTACCGCCAAACCCCTGCGGCCCCACTCCTGTCTTGTTAACCAGCTCCAGCAGTTCTTCTTCGAGCTGTTTGATGTGCGGCTTTGGACTGCGTTCACCAATTGGCCTTAGCAGTGCACGCTTAGCCATTAACGCTGCCTTGTCCATGGTACCGCCGATCCCTACCCCTATCACAATCGGCGGGCAGGGATTACCACCGGCTTGAGTAACGGTATCCACAACAAACTTCTTGACCCCGGCCACTCCTTCAGCAGGCTTCAGCATCTTGAGAGCAGACATGTTCTCGCTGCCAAAACCTTTTGGAGCCACCATTAGGCGCAGCCGATCGCCTTCGACCAGGTTCACATGCACAACGGCAGGGGTATTGTCCCCTGTGTTTACGCGCTCGAGAGGATCGCGCACAACACTGTTGCGAAAATAGAAATCTTTATACCCTTGGCGAACTCCTTCGTTGATTGCCTCACTCAAGAGCCCACCTGTGATGTGTACATCTTGGCCGACATCGGCAAAAACCACTACCATGCCCGTATCTTGACAGAGCGCCATGCGCCTTTCCCGAGCAATCTCTGCATTTTCCAGCATTGTGCCCAGGACGCTCCTGCCCACAGGGGAAACCTCTTTTTCATGTGCTCGTGCGATTGCTTCTTCTACATCCTTGGGGAGGATGGAATTGGCCCTGAGGCACATATCTCTGACAGTTTCCACTATCTGGGCATAGTCAACCGTTCTCATATTATCTCCTTCCCTTTTTCCAGTTCAAAAGGGCCAGCGTACGGTTCATTTCGTTTCTGCAGATGGATGCACCTTCATCAAAGCCCATGCCTGGTTTCGATAGGATCTGGCAGGGTTTTGTAGCCAAGGCAATGTGCACCGTAACTTGCGCAGAACGCTCAGTCTCGTTGCAGGTTCCTCCCAGATACGCTCTGACACCATACTCTTTGCAGTACAAGATGGCTTCGATGGTGTTGTTAATTCCACCCAAGTCGGGAGCCTTAATCTGAATCATGTGGCCAGCTTTAGCCTGAACGAAATCCTTGACGTCCTCTAATGTATTGCACCACTCGTCGGCCACGAACTCAACTGGAATGTTGTTTTCATCCACGTATCGGCGCAATTTAGCCATGGCCTCAATTTGAGCTTCGCGATCATCTAAGTCGATCGGGCCTTCGATACGCAGGTTATATGGATGGACTATTTCTACCAGTTCTGCGCAGTACTTACCAATCGCCTCAATATCCTGTCCGAAGGCCTCACCAATAGTACCATAGACGTCAACCTGGAAGTCAGGTACATAATCAGAAGAAGAGCGCAGGTATTCTACCCGGGACTTCAGCCACGACAGATAATCCCGCAGTTTCTCGCCATTTGCGCCCAGCTTAGAGATGTTGTTGAACAATCCGTGAGGCAGTACATCAATTTGCTTGAGAATCATGCGGTCTGCGTTGATAAACCTATCATCGCCAGTTTGGCCCATGAGCGGAATGGGTTCGGTAGCAAGCTCGGTTCCATATTCGTTGCTGATAACCTCAGCCATGGTCAGGCCTTGGCTCTTGGCAACGGCGTCCAGAATCGCCTGGGTGACGCCGTAACGAATTGCGGTATGAATTAGTTTACCGTCACCATTTCGGCAGTTGTCGATTTTCTCTGCCATCTCACGGAACGAGCCCAGCTCTTGACCCTTCAAAAGGGGCACAACATATTCCTCAATTACAGGAATATACTGGTCGGCTAAGAACAATGGATCTCTTCCGCCTGCACCGGAATACTGCACCGCCGCGCAGTCACCGTAGGCAATCTGTCCGTCTTCGAGAACAAGCTGAACAGAAACGGACTCCCCAGCTTGGCGGATCTTGGTAAATCCTGGTGTAACGGCCTCGCCTAGATAGGCAAAACCGTCTTCGCGAGCGTTTCCAGAACGAATTGCCCGCTGATCATCAAAATAAAAACCTGACAAGCCCTTGGACAGAATGACATCAACGATCTTCAATTTACCTATCGCTCCCATTTCTAATAAGTTAGTTCAAATAATGGTGCATGCTGTTGAGCTCCATATACATCCGTTTCTCCTAGTGCTCCACTTGCCCTAGGACGCTTAATGGTAACCTTTACGGCTAAAGCAGGTTCGAAATGGACGATCTTCAGCACGTTTTCTTCAGGGATTTTGTACAACTCAGCAATCTTAGCAGGTGTAATTGCCTGACGAACCTCATCATAATCATGTTTGTTAGTAAACATAAGATCAAAGGTCAGTTCAAACGGCCCTGCATTCTTGCTGCGGATTACAGCCGCCACATCTCGCACGTAACGCATTTACTCACCCCGCCACTCTATCTTAAACAACTCCCGCGGATCATCGAGCTCCATCAAGTGATGCACGCAGAATTCGTATACTTCACCAGCGGGAAAGTCCGAGGGAGAGTACGGAAAAGCCAGATTTCCTGCAGTAGATTTCCTTCCCGGATAACCATAGTGCAGCAGAGTGGATCGGGCGAATCCGCAGATGGTGTTAGCCGTATCCTGCGTGTCTGCTACTGCTTCGATGATAATGCCAAGCTCATGCCCGGGATTAGGAGTAGGTTCTAAATCACCCATGACCCCATCCCGGCCGTAACAGCGAAAATGCAGGGAGTAGTTCTGCAGATCGCTGAAATTGTCCTGAACACGCTGCCGGACACCGGCAAGAATGTCATCGATCTGACCGATCATAATCGGATCGCGCACGCCCGCGATGCTGACGGTACGGAACCCAATCGGCTTTGCCCCTTCTAGTTTAACAGAAAATCTGGGTGTGGGCACAAATTTTGTACCAGAAACTTCGACCCGTCCTCCATCAAGGGCCGAAAACTGAGTATCAGTCAGATCCAGCGTGCCACCCGGCCCGGGCAACCGGTACGGATCGCTCTTCTCATACAGCGTATGAGCGGCAACGGACATAGGAGTACACTGACGCTCCGGATTGAGTGCCTCAAGAATAAAGGAATCCCGCTTCAGTACTCCCAAGAGGCAGTCACTACCACTTCCTGGTACAGCGGCTATGGCTGCACATTCTAGGATCTTGCCCATGTGCAGGGCTAGTGCTTGATCAAATCCGTGCATGATGGGGACAGCAGCAAAGGCGGCCGGATCATAGGCACGCCCTGCTAGAACAATCTGTGCGCCTTCCTGCAGCGCATTAATGATAGGTTCCACACCCATCTGTGCCACAAGATATGTGGCTTCCTCTACAGCTTCGGTGGTCAACTCGCCCACAGGACCGCAGGGTGAAATCTGGCCTTCATAGAGCTTTCGCACGACCACGTCTTTGTCTACATCACTGAAGATTACTGCAACTTTGGCCGTTTGGCCTGTTTCTGCAAAGATCTCTTGTATAATCTCCCAGTTCCATTCCACATGGGGGCGTGCACCCGAACCACCAGCAGTGCCAATAATCAGAGGGATGTTCCTTTCTAGAGCTGCATCTATGAGATACTTCAAATCACGTTTTACCGCTGAGCGCTGCGTAAATGATTTTCCTGAACCAAGATAATAGGGCCCCGGATCGGTAGAACCCGCATCCACCGCAATCACGTGAGGGTCGCGCCGCATCCCTTCTTCAAACGAAGCAACCGGAAACCCATAGCCCAAGATCGCGGTAGGTGAAAGCACTCGAATCTCGTTCATCTAACCATCTCCTAACGTGGCCTACCCACAAGCATACCTTTGCCGATGGCATAAATGTCATCGATTACAAATTGAAAACCTGGAGTGCGCTCTTCATAGCGAGCTCGTTCAGCCAACTTGGCCTTGTGAAATTCCTGGATTTCCTTGCTGAACGGCAGGCTGCCCCAGTTCAAGAAGCGCACTGCGCCGTTGTTATCGCGGGCGGGCATGGTGCGCCCAGCATTGTAAACACTCGGAGCGAACGGCACATCAATGACTCCTGCCTGAAACGCTCGAACCGCACCCAACGCGAAATCGCCCTCACCCAATTCGAGGGTTTTGTCTAGGATCTGCCGGGTTTCGGTCAATATGATTTCACGCTCTTCTTTCAGCTGTGAACACTCTGGGAACACCTGATCACGCAACATGTTCAGGAGCTGCTTGGTTGCCCTAATACCGGCAGCATTCGCTTCTTTGGTGGGAATACCCAAGGCCTCATGCGGTGTTTTTACAATAACTTTCGTCGCCTTACTGAGAGCAGCCGTTACCCCACCTAAAGAAATAACCCCAAATGCTCTCGGCTCATCATTAGGGAATCCACCCATCCACTGATGGAACACGGTAGTTAATTCTACGTCAGTAATGCCTTCCCGTTCTAGGTATTCCTGAGCAAGAACAGGCAGAGTCTGCACAGCGGCCACGTCTTGAATCAGATTGCCGCACTGCCCATAGCCTAGGGTGAGGCTCTTTACACCTTGTTTTGCCGCAAGAACGGCCTCAATCACAGCGACGCTGTGAGAAATGCAGGGAGCTACCAGAGTACCTGTTAGTGGGCCAAAGGGCTCACGGTTAATAATAACACCATGCTCTGCGTAATAGCCCACCAATCGGTCTACGTACTGCCATGCTCTGATGCTTTCCTCTAGGGGTACGTTCTTGGCATAGGGGATATTGTATGATATTCCTCCACCTTCAAACGCAGTAAACCCTGCCGCCAAAGTTATTTCTGCCAACAGCCGCGCATCCGGAGTGCCGTGCCTGACCTGAAGGGGCAGGTCCAACTCTTCGATTAGAATGCGGCAGTTCGCGACCCCGTGGTTGACCGCAGGAAACCCGTTCAGGAGCGAACGGCCTTCTTTGCGGCTTTCATCTAGACCGCGCTGCGCCTCCTCGTACCGGTTTTGACGAGTATATGAATCAATCGTCGTGGGAAGTAAATCTGCTTCACCCTCTGTGGAAAGATACCGCAATAATTCCACATGGCTGCGAAGATCAGCCACTCCGGCCCGAGGTTGAGCCAGAGTTAGTCCCGCATTTTTCGCTTGAGTAAGCTTCCTTGCAAAGTTCTTCTCGGGCGGCAGTTCATGGTGAAACTGAACTGCCTCTTCTAAATCAACTTCATTCCCGGTCTCCCAGGATGCCAGAACAGCCTGGCGTTCTTCCTGCAGCACATCCCAGTCGAGTTTAGTACTTGACAACTGTTCGGCCACGAAAGTCCCCCCTTACACAGACCTCAAAGAATTCTCTAGCAGCGCAAAAGCCGTAAGGCTATCCTGTTCTGCCAATAGGCCACCTGCCGCCAAGATATAGTTCGAATCAAGATAGAACTCAGGCGCCGTAGGTTTCAACTCAAATGGTTCCACAGGGTCGTGGACCACTCCCATCAACACCTCTCGTGCATTGGGGCTGTTGACAAACACGCCACCCGTTGCTATTACTGGCTTGATCTGCGAGAGATCTTTACCTTCTTGAATCCACACTGCGCCGGTGGGAGTAAACACCTGATTGATGCGCCCGGCGTGGCGGCTTGAGGCCGTCTTAGTGGCAAAGAACCCCAGTGCCTGATCAAACTTGACATCTTCGGGGCTCTGAGGCAGATAGTCTGGTTCAGATGTGATCCGCTGGGCACGTTCTATAACCTGGCTTGGTTCCCAGCCGAGGTGATCGCCGATTACTTCTGCCCCCACCGCCTCAACCAGCGGCAGGGCGCTTACGCGAACGCCTAAATCTCCTTCGACAGTACGTTTTGCAAAGGGCTCAGGCAGGCCACGCACAACTGTACCTGGGCGAGTAGGGTGCCCAGAGCCAAGCGAATGAACATCGGTAGTCGCTCCACCTACGTCAACGATCAGCAGGTCTCCCCAACCTGGAGTTTTGCCGGCACCTCTGCTGAGTAAGGTGCCTGCCCGCAGCACAGCTGCTGGGGTGGGCATGAAAATACCCTCTATCAGTTCTGATGCCTTCGATAATCCCTTAGCTTGAACAATCGTCTCCATAAACACCTGCCGAATTACCTCTCGAGCAGGCTCCACTTGAAGGCGTCCTATCTCAGGCATCACATTTGCAGTAATATATGTACTGAAGCTTCTTGATAAATATCCAGCAACCTCCGAGGCCACGCTGCGATTACCTGCTACAATGACCGGAATGTCCAAATCAAGTTCCGCCAGGACCTTGGCATTGTGGATGATTGTGGTATGATTACCTCCATCGGTTCCGCCAGCAAGTAGAATGATATCAGGCTGGAGCGCCGCAATTTCATCGCGATCAGCTTCGGTTAGCTCATAGGCATAGGTCTTAAGCACACGCGCCCCCGCGCCCAAAGCTGCCTGTCGTGCTGCTTCGGCAGTAAGGTCTTTGACAAGGCCAATGGCGATCATCTGCAGCCCGCCTGCGGCACTGGAACAAGCGAGTTTACGCGCCTGCCGCAGGTCGCTTGGAGAAACACCCTGCCTGCTCATCTCTTCTGCCAGGCCGCTCAGGGCATTTTCAAGGCCCTCTGTAACGTTGAAGGGAGTAGTTGGTGCTTGAAAACGGCCGATCAGGCGTGCTTCAGCCAAATCCACGGCACTAACCTTTGTAAATGTGCTCCCGATGTCGATTAAAACAATCAGTTCCATGGCCCTACCCCTCGAGGCCCAAGTCCGCACGGAGCTGGGGGATGAAATCTTCAGGAAGAGTGTTAGGAGGGTAAACACGATCAAAGCCAAGGGCTTCAAACTTGGCCTTGGTTTCCTCCCACGGCTGATTGCCCACTACTAAATACCCACCAATGTAGAGAATAATGTCACCTAAACCGGCTTCTACAAAGGCTTCACGCAGACCCCTGCAGTCAATTTCAGCATGACCATATAGCGACGAGACAAGGACAGCGTCGGCACTTGTCTCAATCGCAGCTTCCACAAACTCTTTCTGCGACACTAACACGCCCAAATTCACAACGTTAAAGCCAGCTTCTTTAAGGGCGATCTCAAGTATCTTGTTTCCAACAGCATGTACATCGGAGCCAATAACCCCTAATACCAGCGTTTTACCATTCACTTCACACATCCCACCTATTCCGCTGCTGTGCAATGCTGATTTTGGATAATGGTCTGACTAATTGTTCGCTAACGGCGCGAAAAAACCTTCCTGCGGCTGTTGAATTCGCAGGAAGGTCAGAGGCTAATCCGGCTTCGTAGATCATCCATTCAGCAAAGGCACCATAACCCCGAGTAGGATCATTGACAAACACGTGGGTAACTGCTCCAATCAACATGCCGTCTTGTACAATAGGGCTGCCTGACATCCCTTGCACAATGCCTCCCGTCTCTTGTAAAAGGCGCTTGTCTGTTACTTGGATGACCATGCCCTTGTCGCTTGGCCGGTTCTGGTTGACCACTTTGATCACTTCAACGGCAAAACGCTCGACCCGATTGCCAGAGATCACCGTATAGATTTCTGCCGGCCCCACCCGCACTTGATGACTGAAAGCTACTGGTATGGGTTCAGAAAAATAGGGATGTGCCGGTAGAGATGCTAGTGTTCCAAAAATACCAAAATCTGAGTTGTACTCGATGGAACCAAGTAAGTCTTGCTCTCCGTGGAAGAAACCAAGTTTTTCGCCGGGCGAACCCCGCAAGCCAAGACGGATACTGTCGATGGAAGCCTCTACAATACTACCGCTATCGATCACAAGCTCGCGCCCTGAGACATCCGTGATGGCGTGCCCCAAAGCTCCATATCTTCGAGTCTGAGGATCATAGAAGGTTAGTGTACCAACCCCGGCTGCAGGATCTTCTAAAATAATGCCGAGAAGATAAACCTCAGAAGTATTGCCGAAAACGTCGGTACGGCGAGCCTTGACCGGGCGAATCTGACGTGTCAGCACCCGCTGGTTGCGCCGGACTACGACGGTCAGTTCCTGCTTCCTTCCCACTGCTGCATTTACGAGATGGCTTACCTGCTCTGGACGGTGGATATCCTGACCCTCAATTGAGATCAGGATGTCTCCGGGAAGAATGCCCGCATCCCGTGCTGGAAAATGATCGCGTCCGTCCAAACCCTGCACAGCGATGATCTCTCTAACCCTTAATCCATGGGCACTAACTAGTACTCCAATTGACTGGCCCCCGGGAAACACCCGGACCAACGGCACAACATCGACGACCATTTCGCTAATTGGAAAGATCCCAAACAGGCTTACTTGGTACTTGGTGGTTCCTACCTTATCAGTCTGAAAAAAGAACTCTCCTGAGTCTCCTGTAACATCACTACCAGTTTCGTCAAATAAGCGGAACGGCAGCTGGATCCTCAAGGACAGCTCCGTTCCTGGAAAAACTCTAACCTCTGATGGTATACCTGCCCAGCTCACCCATAGAGGAGCTCCGAACGCCAAAAAGGTAACAACCAAGAAGACCACTACAGCAACAGCAAGAAACACCCTCCGCATGCCTCTCCCCACCCCTCAAGCCTTATCTGCTTGTAGGGTACCCGAGGCTGAATGGAGATATAAAAGGAACTACATGCCACCAGCTCGCTCCAATAGCTCTTTAGCATGGGCTGCCGTAATCGAATCGGAGCTTTCCGAACCACCCAACATACGTGTAAGCTCCATAATGCGGCCGTCCTTCGCGAGTTCCCGCACCGAAATGGTGGTGCGTTCGCCAGAAGTTTCTTTATGCACCGCATAGTGATGCGCGCCAAAACTGGCGATCACAGGCAGATGAGTGACACACATCACTTGACAAGCTGCACTTAGTGCCTTCAGTTTCTCAGCAAGTTTCCCTGCAGTCTGACCGCCAATACCTGTGTCGATTTCATCAAACACTATTGTCGGTATCGCCTCAGCCTGCGCCAGAATCACTTTGATGGCCAGCATTACACGGGATAGCTCTCCACCCGAAGCAATGCGAGATAAGGGCTTTAACTCCTCACCAACGTTGGGAGCGATCATAAACTGGACCTGCTCTAGCCCATCATGGTTGGGAACCATTCTTTCCTGCGCACCATTGTCCTCAAAGCTGACCACAAAGCGGGTATTGCTCATGTTCAGATCGGCCAGCTGTCCCTCGATCTTTTTCTCCAGCTCGGCAGCAAGCTCCCGCCTCTTCAGACTAACCTGGCGCGCTTTTTCAAGCCACGCACTCCAAGCGCGTTCTAACTCTTTCTGCAGTTCTTGACTGCGCTCGGCACTGCTTTCTAAAAACTCCAACTCCTGCTGAGCTTGGTCAGCGAACTTGAGTATTTCCGCCACCGAATCACCGTACTTACGCTTGAGGGTTTCGATTAAGTCAAGACGCGTTTCTACTTCGTTCAATCGCTCGGGATCAAGTTCAAAACGATCCAGGTACGACCACAGCTCTAGACTTACTTCCCCCACTTGCGCTACTGCACTGGCTAAGAGTTCGGTGGCTGCCGCTAGTTCGTCATCAAAAGCTCTGGCCCGTTCCAGCTCAGCTTGAGCCAAATTCAGTTTTCGCACCACAGACTCGGTATGCCCATCCGAATCACTAAGCAGACCATAAGCTGTACCTACCGCTTTACGTAATCTGTCGAGATTGGCTAACCTTTTCCGTTCTGCAAGCAGCGCCTCTTCTTCTCCTGTTTGCAGTCGTGCGTCTGCAATTTCCTCGAGCTGGAACCGGAGTAGATCAATGCGGCGGTTCCTCTCCCGCTCGTCTCCAGAAAGCAATGTCATTTCCCTTCGGATACTGGACCAAGCTTCATGCCTAGCCCGCAGCTCGTCCAGCTCGCGTTGGTGAGCATCACCGCCAAAGGCGTCTAGATACATCAGATGGCGGTTGGGGTTGAGGAGACTGCGGCTGTCATGCTGCCCAACGATCTCCGCCAAGTATGCACCGAGCTCAGAAAGCTGGGAGACGCTCACTAGCTTGCCGTTCAGACGGCATCTATTGCGCCCATTGTTGGAAACTTCTCGTGTGATGACCAGTTCTTCCTCAGCATCGATACCCCATTCTTGAAGAAGGCCTAAGGCCTCTTCATCATGAACCGCAAATACGCCTTGGATGACACAGCTCTCTGCTCCCGTTCGGATCATCTCTGTTGAAGCGCGCCGCCCCAAGAGCAGTCCTAGGGCGTCGATGATGATGGATTTTCCGGCGCCGGTTTCACCAGTAAGGACACTAAACCCAGAATAGAATGATAATTCTAATTGCTCGATTAGGGCGAAATTCCGGATCGATAATTCCCTAAGCACATGCTCACCCTTCCAATAGGTCCATTAGGCGATCGAATACAACACCGGTTCTGCCTTGAGGCCGGCGCATTTTTTCCTCCTCTTCTGGGCGAACCATCAATAGAATGACATCATCTCCTGCGATGCTGCCCACCAACTCAGGCCATTCCAACTCATCGATTATCGCAGCTACCGCGTGAGCGCCTCCAGGGTAAGTCTTGACGATTAAGAAATTCCCGGTAAAGTCCACATCACGCACGTAATCTTCGAAGATGCGTTTCGCGCGGCGGAGTAGATCACCTTTGGTCTGGCCAACCGGCAGGGCGTACTTGTAACCACCCTTCCCATTAGGTACTTTGGCAAGCCGCAGCTCTTTGATGTCCCGAGAGACGGTAGCCTGCGTGACATGAAAACCTGCTTCTCGCAGAAGTGCCAGCAGTTCCTCCTGAGTTTCGACCTCATGATTGCGCACAATCTCAATTAGCTGATTTTGCCGTCTAAGCTTCACAACTGACAACTCCCCACAAACTAATATCTCGGTTCCCTCAGGCGCGTGTTGAGAATCTCAAAAAAACCTCGGCCGCTGACTTTAACAAACTTGGCCCGAGCTTCAGCCTGCACTACCTCCACAGTGTCCAGCGGCTTCAGAGGAATACCTTCCTGCCCATCGATGGTCAGCATCACTTTTTCGCCCCCACCGAGGAGTTTGAGGCGCACATGAGCTTCGGGCCGCGCCACGACCGAACGCGATGCAAGAGTATGGGGGCAGATCGGTGTGATACAGAGACAGTCCAGCAGCGGTTCAATAATCGGGCCACCAGCGGACAAGGAATAGGCAGTAGACCCGGTAGGGGTGGCAACTATGATACCATCTGCTTTGTAATCTGTGACATGGTTGTGATCTATGTAAGCACTGACATTGATCATCCGGGCGAAGGTACCGCGCGTCACCACGATATCATTGAGGGCGCGAAAACACGCCACTTCTGTGGCGTCTCGCAGAACACGCCCTTCGATCATCATGCGCTCTTCTACGGTGAAGTCTCCGTCCAACACCCGTTCTAAAGCCGGCTCTAGTTCTTCATCTGTATCTAGTTCTGTAAGGAACCCTAGATGCCCCATGTTGATGCCAAGGACAGGCTTCCCGAAACTTGATGCAAGGCGTGCCGCACTGAGCAGAGTCCCATCGCCGCCCAACACTAGAAGTACATCAATCAATGCCATATAACCTGGACGGCTTAACCCTTGGCACCCTAGGACCTGAGCGGTAGCGCTATCCATCAGCACTTCTACCCCTCTGGCCTGCAGACGTTTGAAAAGCCGTTCTCCAAAGGCAACAGCTTCTGGTTTGCCCGTGTTCACCATGATCCCAAAGCGCACAGTTCGTACTCCTTTACTACGGCTGTTTGTGTGCCTGCCACGCCTGCTCTACTACATCAAGGCACTGCTTTTCCCACCCCTGTGGAGGACAGGCTTTCTTAAAGTGGGACAAGTACTCAATATTCCCTTCGGGCCCAGTAATGGGAGAAAAACTAAGGCCTACCAGGCCAGCGCCTTCAGCCTGCAATTCACGAGAAAGGCGCCCAAGCACCTCCACGTGCACAGCCGAATCTCGTACTACTCCCTTCTTACCGACATGCTCCCGGCCTGCTTCAAATTGGGGCTTTATTAGTGCTACTACTTCACCCGTGTTCTTCAGGAGCGATAGAACAACTCCAAAGATCTTAGTCAAAGAAATAAACGAAACATCAATGACAGCCAAATCAGCCTTTTCCGGAAAACGGTCAGGATCCACATACCGGATATTGGTTCGTTCCATCACTATGACACGCGGATCCTGACGCAGTTTCCAATCAAGCTGGCCATAACCCACATCGATAGCATACACACGAACAGCTCCCCGCTGCAGAAGACAATCGGTAAATCCCCCTGTAGAAGCTCCCACATCCACCGCTACTAAACCGGTAGGATCGATATTAAACACCTCGAGAGCCTTCTCCAACTTAAGGCCGCCGCGGCTTACATACGGAACAGCCGGCCCCTTAACCTCAACTTGCGCATCCTCACTTACGTTGGTGCCCGGCTTAGTGACCTTCTGACCATCTACATATACCAGCCCGGCCATGATAGCCGCCTTAGCTTTTTCGCGCGATTCAACCAGATTTTTCTGGGTTAATAGTTGATCCAAACGCATGCTGAGTACTAATCTCCTTTAGCTGCTGCAGCCGCCATATCCTGGCCGAGCAGACTTCGAACTGCCCGAGCAATACCTTCGGCGGTCAGGCCGTATCGCTCATGGAGAGTGGTAATGGGGCCCTGAGGAATAAACTCATCGGGATATCCAATCCGAGTAACCACTATGCCAGGCTCACTGCTCAATAATTCCAGAATACTGCTGCCAAATCCTCCGGCCAAAACATTATCTTCTACTGTAACTACACAGCGCGACAACCGCGCCTGACGCAATATGGCAGCCGAATCCAATGGCTTGATGCTGCGTACATTGACCACCGAACAGTCGAACTCAGGGTAGAGTTGCTCTGCCGCTGCTAGAGCTTGCTGAACCATGGGCCCTACAGCCAAAATCAGGCAATCACGCCCAGCCCGCACTTCCTCGGAAAGAATAGGGCTTGATGTATCGACATAAACTACTTCTGCTGGCTGAACTGTGCGGCTTCTAGGATAACGAATCGCTACCGGGTGATCCTGGGCCACAGCCCAAGTTAGCATCTCGGCCAACTCTTGTCCCGAACTCGGCGCTAGTATAATGATCCCAGGGATGTGCCGCAAGAAGCTTAGATCAAAGACACCATGGTGTGTCGGCCCATCGTCACCAACGACACCAGCTCGATCAATCCCAATCACCACTGGTAAGCCCTGCAGGCAGATATCGTGGAGAACTTGATCATAGCCGCGCTGCAAGAAGGTCGAGTACAGTGCAACGACTGGACGCAAACCATCAGCTGCCATCCCGGCGGCTAATGTAAGCGCGTGCTGCTCCGCGATGCCGACGTCAAAGAAACGATCTGGAAATCGCTGTGCAAACTGACTCAAACCTGTCCCATCAGCCATCGCAGCAGTGATCGCCACAATCCGTTTATCGTTGGCTGCGAGTTTTTCCACCGTCGACCCAAATACCTGACTAAAGCTGACTTCCTGGTCATGGGATTCTGTCGTCAGCGGCCCAATACCGTGAAACTTAGCTGGATTGGCTTCTGCCGGGGCGTATCCTTTACCCTTTTGTGTATGCACATGAATCAGCACGGGGCCGTGGCGCTTAATCCCATCACGGATTGCTTTACGCAGCTGCCCAATATTGTGCCCGTCAAAGGGGCCTGAATAAGTAAACCCAAGCTCCTCAAAAAGCTGTCCAGGAAGCATGTTCTTAAGGGTCTCCTTGAGACTATGCGTGAGTCTCGACATGGGACTGCCAATTGCAGGGATGCGGCTGATTAAATGAGTCAGTTCTTCTCTCGCTCGATACAAAGTGGGGTCAAGGCGCAGACGACTAAGGTAATCGGCTAATGCGCCCACATTATTGGCGATGGACATCTCATTGTCATTGAGGATAACTACAATGTCGCGCTGAAGCGAACCAATATGGTTGAGCGCTTCAAAAGCCATACCACCGGTTAGGGCGCCATCACCAACCACAGCAACCACATTGTAATCTAAACCTAAGTGGTCTCGAGCTATGGCCATTCCTGCCGCCGCGGAAATTGCTGTTGAGCTGTGACCGACCCCGAAATGATCGTGCTCACTTTCACTACGTCTCGGGAATCCCGAAATCCCACCTAACTGCCGCAGAGTAGCAAACTGGTGGAAGCGCCCCGTCAGAATCTTGTGCGCGTAACACTGATGCCCCACATCCCAGATTATCCGGTCTTCAGGGCTAGAAAGCACTGAGTGAAGAGCAATCGTAAGCTCTACAACACCTAGGTTGGCGCCTAAGTGCCCGCCGTTCTTCTCTACAGTCGCAATTATGAGATGACGAATCTCTGCTGAAAGCTGTTCCAGCTCTTCTAGACTCAATGCCTTGAGATCCTGAGGACCGGCGATCTGATTAAGCAGTTTGTACAGCATTCTCTTACCTCTTTTTTCGGCTTGGTCGTTCGGCCCATACTCACAAACATTATTTCCCGCAGGATTCTTCTTCTTTCACAGAGCAGGAACCTGAATAAAAAAAACGGAGTAACCATCATCCAGACTGTTACTCGTTGTAGACCGACACTAATAGCTATGTAGAAAACGGCAAATGGCAGCATCTTAGGTAAAGATTGTGGCTTAAGGTCCAGCAGGTTTTCCCAAAGGCCCTCCAGCTCGTCGCCGCAGCTGGCGGTTCCCCCTTTCCGGCCTTTTCGCTCTGTCACCATGAGCGAGGCTGGATTACCACTTAGTCCACACCGTAATCCCCAAGATACTATCGCGGACGAAACAGTCTAGGAGCTTTCCTCGGCGCCATCCTTCATTGTCTAGCCTCTTTTGCAGTGACGGTTTCAAGCGCCCCTATCTCTCGATAGTCGAACACTCGCCTCTGGCCACAAGGCTCCTGTTCTTGAGACACTATCCCCCAGCCACCACTCAAGGCAGGCTACACTGCACACAACACTGATGTACGTATAATGCACCTTGGCGTATCGCGTGCAGGTTCAATCCCAAACCATAGGGAAGCGATCTCCGCGGCCCTACGCATTTGGGTCTCCGTGGGGGAAGGGTAAGCCTACATGCCCTTGTAGGTTCCCCTTCCCCCTTAACCCCCAGCAGCAGCCCCCGACTGGGCGTCGAAGGCCACCACCAGAGACTTCATCGATGTGCCCTTAACGGATTTTTAGGCCCGTCTTCGACAACAAGGTGGCGACTAGAATACTGCGCCATTTGCCTTTCTTGACGGTATTATAACATATGCGAGACTGCTAATGCAAGTAAGCCTGGTTACCGCCTCCTGCCCTTCTTCCGCTTCTGGCCGCCGTTCCCGCCTATATTAATGCCAATCTTTTTGAGGCCATAGATAATCTTGCCAGCTACCAGCAGAATATCCACCGACCTTGTTATGGCGAAAGACTTGGCCATGGCCTTCCCTCCAACGGTCAAGGCTGCAATGACGGCAATCATCATAGTACTAAGCAGCGTTTCGGTTAAAGGGAAACCCAGAGCTGAGAGTTGGAAAACGATGCTGGCTCCAACCGCCCCGCTCAGCGTGCCACCAATATCGCCCACCACATCATTGCAGAACACTGACACTTGGTCAGCGTTGCGAACAAGCCAAATACCTTCCCGCGCTCCGCGGACCTTATTGGAGGCCATGGCGTGAAAAGGTGTTTCACGCCCAGCTGCAGCTGCCACCCCAATGACATCAAAAATTATTCCCATTAGGATGATTCCGAACAGCAGCGCAAAACTAAGGGGAAGTGAAAAGACTTTCATCAGGCTGTTGCTGCCTAGGTTAAGTACTATTGACAGGACAAAGGTAGTCAGCGTTAATACCACTACCCCACGCCAACGACTGGACAACGAAGATCTCTCCTTTAATGATCCCGATCTACAACCATAAGGGCGATTTCGTGCAAAACTCGGCTCTCATAGGGAAGTTCCGCCAGTGCTTGGAGACACTTGTCTGCGCTTTCCTTCGCCATCTCCCGTGCCTGCTCCAACCCGAATAACGACGGATAGGTCAACTTGCCTTTCTCTAGGTCCTTGCCAACTTCCTTGCCGAGAGCATCCTTAGAGCCAACAACGTCTAGGATATCGTCAGTAATTTGGAACGCCAGGCCAAAATACTCGCCAAACCTAGTCAGCGCCTCTAGCTGCTTTTCCGAAGCGCCTCCGATCAGCCCCCCAGAGCGCAGAGCCGCCTTGAACAGCGCCCCTGTCTTGTGGGCATGGATGTAGCGGAGATTGTTGAGATCTGCAGACACCATGCCTCTCTCTGCCAGAATGTCGACAGTCTGCCCTCCGACCATACCCTGTGAACCGGCAGCCTCAGCTATCTCACGAATTACTGCAGCAGTCGTTTCAAAGGCCACCCCATACTTCTCAGGCATACGTGCTAGTTCTGCAAATGCTTCGGTGAGAAGGGCATCACCGACTAAAATGGCAACTGCCTCTCCATATTTGCGGTGAACGGTTGGTTTACCGCGTCGGAGGTCATCGTCGTCCATGCTGGGGAGGTCATCATGAACCAAAGAGTAGGCATGAATCATCTCAATGGCAGCAGCTACTCCTCCAACCTGTCGAGGATCTCCGCCAACACTCTCACAGGCGGCAGCAGCCATGACGGCTCGCAGTCTTTTGCCACCACCCAGCACAGCGTAACGCATAGCCTCATGTATGATGGAGGGAGGTGTGGAACTTGGAGGGAGTGTCTTCTCCAGCAGGGCTTCTACCTCTTGTGCCTTCGCCCTTAGAATCGCACTCATAGTGATGCTTCCTCCTCTGACTGAAAAGCGCTGCGCTCTCCTTCTTCACCGATGAGCAGCTGGATCTTGCCCTCGGCTTCATCAAGCTTTTGGCTGCAGATCCGCGCCAACACAATACCAGATTCAAACAACTTAAGCGACTCATCTAGAGTCAGCTCACCAGACTCCAGCTGCCGGACAACCTGTTCGAGCTTAGCCAATGCTTCTTCAAATTTTAGCTCCTGGTACTCCTTCACTTGTCTTCCCCTTTCAACACACTGCAGGTCAGCACACCGCGCTTCAGCTGCACGGCTACTTCTGCACCCTGGTTCACCTCAGTATAGTCGGTAAGCACACGTCCCGAACTGTCAGTACAGATGGCATAGCCTCGAGCCAGTGTAGTCAGGGGGCTGAGAGCGTCAAGCTTTGCTGCCAGCACCTCCAAATCTCTGCGGGACCGCTCAACTGTCTGGCCGGCACTAAAACTGAGCCTCTCCCACAGTTCGTCAACGCGCATTTTCAGCGGCCGAAGGCGATCAATAGGCCGCGCAAGAGCGGCTGAATTCGACAGCTGATCTGCATAACGCCTACCGTGCCGCACTTTATCTACTACGATTCGACGAAGTCGAAGCTCGAGGGAGCCGATATGCTCTATAAGCTCCATATAGTTCGGAACCGCCATCTCTGCCGCCGCGCTCGGTGTTGGAGCCCGCAGATCAGCCACAAAATCTGCAATTGTGATGTCGGTTTCGTGGCCCACAGCAGAAATAACTGGTTTGGGACAGCTAAAGATTGCCCGTGCCAATGCCTCATCGTTGAAAACTGCCAAATCTTCAAATGAACCGCCGCCCCGTCCGATAATGATAACATCAACATCGGGCTGGCTGGCGGCAAGGTTTAGAGCGCGCACCAACGAAGCGGGCGCTTCTTGTCCCTGTACAAGCGCTGGGACGATCAGGAGATTCACCCCAGGGTGGCGACGGCGCGCCACGCTGATAATATCTCGCACTGCTGCACCGGTTGGCGAGGTGACTACAGCTACACATCTAGGCATAAACGGTATCTGGCGCTTGTGCTGCTGGTCAAATAGGCCCTCTTCTTCCAACTTCTTCTTGAGCTGTTCAAACGCCAGGCTGAGCAGGCCCATTCCTTGTGGATAAAGCTGTTCTACATAGAGCTGATAATCTCCACTGTACTCGTAAACACCCACAGACCCGACGGCCACAACCATATCTCCATCCTTGGGCACGACCGTTAAGCGCTGGTTGCGGCTGCGAAACATAACCGCACGTATTCGGCTGTACTCATCTTTCAGCGAAAAGTACATGTGGCCAGAAGAATGATGCTTAAAATTAGAAATCTCGCCTTCTACCGCTATATTCTGAAACGTTGGGTTGTCCAATGCCGCCTTGATTTGCTGCGTCAGCTCCCTAACCTGCAGAACCTGCATGTTATACCTCCAACGAAGAAAGCCGGTTGCCCGGCTTCACTCCTGTGTTATTCTTGCGACAACGCGGCTTGGCGGGCGAACAACGCCGAACCAAGTGCATTGTCTGTGCTGTACTTCGGCTCAGCAAAAAACAGATGCCAATTGCGAAGCTTGTCAGCCAGCATCTTCCGAAGAATACGGTTCGCCGCTACTCCGCCAACAATCAATATCTCTCTACTGTCTGATTGACTTTCGGCCCATTTGATCCACTTAATCAAAGATCTTCCAATGCACTGCAGGCAACCCAGCGCTACAGCTTCAGGCGCGGCTTGTCCTACATGCTTGAGCAGAGCGGTCAACGGCCCCGAAAAACTCAGCTCACCATTCCTATGAACAGCTGGTACGACAACGGGTTTTTCTGCCTTTTCTGCCAGCTTTTCCAGCGCTGGGCCAGCCGGAAACGAAAGGCCCAAAGCAACACCCACTCGATCGACGAATTGACCTGCATGTAAGTCACTGGCAGAGCCCAGGAGTTCGATATCCATGCGGCCGGTCCGTTTTACCGAAACTGCAGTCAGTTCTGTCGTTCCTCCAGATAAATGAATCGACAAGAATCGGCCAGACAGTGGCCCTCCCGCTGTATGAATACCGCTCAAAATATGGTTTTCTTGATGACTCAGTTCGTAGAAAGGTACTCCGGTCAGTTGAGCGTATGCTGCGCCAAAACTCCTACCAGCAGTAAAAACCGGCATATACGAATCAGCATATGGCCTCGGTTGACTGCTGGCAGCTACAGCCACAATCCTCCACTCACCAGACAGCTGGCCTTGGAGTTTCTCGGCAACCTTTGGCAGGTTTTGCACATGCTGAAAAAGCGCCTCAGACTGCCGCAACCCCTGCTTGCCTTCTTGAACCTGAAGGACTTGCCGAGCTTCGGCAGCTATCCTGCCCTCGCGATCCACCAGACAGAGTGATGTGGTATAAGCACTGGTGTCGATTCCTAAATAAAGCTCACGCAAAGCCACCATCACGCACCACAGTGCCAAGAACCCCATTGATAAAACGGGGTGCATCATCGTCACCAAAGCGTTTGGCCAACTCCACCGCTTCGTTAACAGAAACAGGGACCGGCACATCATCACGAAACACGATTTCATAGATAGCCAACCGCAGGATACTGCGTTCCACAGCGCCTATACGATCAGCCCGCCAACCCGTGGATACATCGTTGATTTGGGCATCGAGTGCAGCACGATATGCGTATACACCGCGCACTACCTCGTTAACATATTGCTCGTTTGCTTCATCAAGAACAGCATCAGCCAATCTCTGCTGAAGTGCTTCTTCTACATCGCAGTTTCCTACATCGATTTGAAACAGTGTTTGAAACGCTACTTGTCGCGCCACACGTCTACTCAAAAAAAACTCACCCCAACTCAGGATACCCGCGGCCGCGCCGTCTCGCCAATACCACGCACCAGAATCTCCACCCCTGCGACTTCGATCCCCATGGTCTCGGCTAGGTATTCCTTAACTTGCTGTTGCAACTGCTCTGCTAGACTTGGTACATTGTAATCCGGCTGAATCTGAAGGTCAAGACGCACCAGCAAAGGTTCTGTCTGTACCACTGTGACAGCGCAATCTTTGACTCCATCAATATCGCGAGCCTTCTTGTTGATCAGGCCCTTGATAGTACTCACGCCAATACGCACCGCTCCGAGTTCTGCCTGATGGACAACTGCTGGTTCAGATTTCTGC
The DNA here is from genome assembly GCA_012521295.1 of Bacillota bacterium. GTDB lineage: Bacteria > Bacillota > Limnochordia > Darwinibacteriales > Darwinibacteriaceae > JAAYMS01. The sequence continues at coordinate 11,754 of JAAYMS010000075.1, read as the reverse complement.
CGTGCAATGATCAGCAGAAGGTATACCGCCAACAGAATGAAGACTGCACCTATCAAGATACCATCCCAGAGGTCAGGAGCCAGTCTCATCCAGCTTATTGTGCTGGAGAGACCTGTACCGGCCACAACCGACAAGCCCCCAAGTACTGCTAATATCAGCGCTGTCAGACCGATAATCAGCTGATCCAAACCAGTCATGCTACTTCACCCGTGGTGGAGGTGCTTGCTTAACTGGGGCTGGCTCTTCGGCCTTCTTCTCCTGCGGGAAGTGTACTCCAAGCACATGGAGGTTGACCTCTACCACAGTTAGCCCGGTCATAACCTCAATTGTCCGCTTCACATTTTCTTGAATCTGCTGCGCAACCTCGGGGATGTTGTATCCGTACTCAATGATAATAAACAGATCGACTGCACATTCTGATTGACCAACTTCTACTTTGACGCCTTTCGAGAGGTTGCGGTGGCCCAGCATCTCGGCAATACCGCCTGCAATACCTCCGCTCATACCAGCAACACCAGGAATTTCTGTCGCGGCCAATCCAGCGATAATGCCCACAACTTCGTCAGCAATTTTTACATCGCCCAGGTCAGTACGACGTTCTTGTTCTGCCATCTGAGCACCCTCCTCAAAAATAACTTATGAATATTATACCAGAACAAACTAGAACCTACCACAAAAGCTATCATTTATTCATCCAGCAGAGTGTCAATGAAGTTAGTGGAAAACTCTCCTCTTAAGAAACGCTCGTCCTGAAGGATTCGTTTGTGAAATGGTATAGAAGTATCAATGCCTTCTACCACGAGCTCATCTAATGCCCGCGCCATGCGTTGAACAGCTTCATCGCGATCCGTTCCCCAAGCGATTAGCTTACCAAACATCGAATCATAATGTGGTGGAATCGTGTACCCCTGGTAGACGTGACTGTCCCAACGAATCCCGTAGCCACCTGGGACAATTAGGCGCGTGATGGTCCCCGGCGATGGGCGTGAGTTCTTACCGATGTCCTCTGCAGTAATTCGGCACTCTATGGCGTGGCCATACGGTATTACGTCTACCTGCCCATAGCCCAGTTTTTCTCCAGCAGCCAGGCGAATCTGTTCTTTGACTAAGTCAATGCCGTAGACGAGCTCCGTAATGGGATGCTCTACCTGAAGGCGAGTATTCATCTCCATGAAATAGAAATCGCCGTTTTCATCGAGCAAGAACTCGATGGTACCGGCATTGTGATACCCTACCGCCTTAGCCCCTCGTACAGCAGCCTCTCCCAGGCGAGCACGCAGCTCATCATCGACTACTGGTGACGGGCATTCTTCTAGAAGCTTTTGGTGACGGCGCTGCAATGAACATTCACGTTCACCAAAATGCACCACGTTGCCGTGTTTATCAGCTAGGATCTGCACTTCGATGTGGCGTGGATTCACCAAGTACTTCTCGAGGTAGATCTCGTCACTACCAAATGCCGCCGCGGCCTCAGCGCGTGCTACCCGTGCGTGATGCAGCAGTTCATCTGAATTCCAAGCAAGGCGCATGCCGCGCCCTCCACCACCTGAAACAGCCTTAATTATCACTGGATATCCAATCTCATCAGCAATCCGCACCAATTCTTTGTCGGATTCAACAGGGCCGTCACTTCCCGGAAGTACTGGAACCCCAGCTTGGGCCATCACGGCCTTCGCTCTAGCCTTGTCCCCTAGAAGTTCAATCTGTTCTGGGCTTGGGCCGATGAAGACCAGATTATGAGCCTCGCACATTTCAGCAAAAAGGGGCTGTTCACTTAAGTAGCCATACCCCGGATGGACTGCATCGGCTCCGTGAACGACAGCTGTCGAAAGGATATTCTGCATGTTGAGATAGCTCTTGGCAGAGGGAGCCGGGCCGACGCAGACCGCATGGTCTGCATACCTCACATGAAGTGAATCCCGATCGGCTTCAGAGAAAATCGCGATAGTTTCGATGTTAAGCTCCCGACAGGCGCGTACGATCCGCAGGGCAATCTCGCCCCGGTTGGCAATAAGTACTCTCCGCAGCACCAAGCCCACCCCTAATCCATGATCTCCAGGCGAATCAGAGGCTGGCCATACTCTACCGATTCGCCGTTTTCAACAAGAAATCCGACAATTCTGCCGCGGTATTCTGACTCTATTTCATTCATCATTTTCATAGCCTCAATTATAAAAAGCACCTGTCCGGGTTCTACCAAATCCCCCACCTGCACGTACGGCGCAGCATCAGGAGCTGGTGCCCGATAGAACGTCCCCACCATCGGTGAAGTGATCTCCACAACGTTGCTCTGATTCTTCCGCTGGGGTTCGGCCCCTGCCTCTATACGCGGCTTGAGATCAGCCTCGGCCAGGGGCGGCTGAATCTCTACCGCAGGCAGGCTGATCCCACTTGATTGCTTCTTTATCTTGATCTTAAAATCATCATGCTCGATTTCGATCTCTGCTATGTTGGCAGCATCGACGATCTGAATCAGCTGCTTGATATCTTTGAGTTCCATAAGGTACCTCCAAGATGGATTTCTGTGTTTAGTTCGACAATTTGCAGTCAATCCCTTTAGACAGCGGAAGGTTCATCCACAATCGTGATTTGGTCATAATTTATACCTGTTAAGCTCCTTACCAATTCGCCGATTTGGGCAGCTTCTTCGCGTGTCAAGCGCACCGGAACGACAACAATCGCGAATTCTCCGTCTATGATTGCTACACCGTCAACGTAGCCCTTTGCCTTCAAGAGGTTTTCGATCTCCGTTTCAACGGCCATTACTGCCAAAACCTGCTGCAGTTGTTCTTGGGCTTTCTGTCTCTGCTCGGGTGCAGCTGTTCCGTCGTAGGCTATATTCTGGAGCAATTCCATCTGTCTACTGCGCAGCCGCTCCCGTTCGAGACGGTATTCGGAGAATTTCGTCGGTACTGGCCGGACGATAACTGGCTCCACCATTGAGGCAAGCTCTACCGGCTCAGGTTCATCAAGGACGGCAAAGACTGAACTTGTTTCTCTAATCTCTTGTAGTTGTTGTTCTTCATCGCCGCTGGCAATCTCGGTCTCTTCCACATTAAAGACCCATACGAGAAGAGCCACAGCTATAGTCAAGACCAAGATGTTCCACAGAATCCGTCGACCTCTCCAAACGTAGAACTTAGCCAATCGTCTCACTCTCCTTAATTTCTCGGAAGAACCTCAATACGATACATTTCTATCTGAAGGACAGTCTGCACCGCATGGGCGATAGTAAACCGCACTTGCGGATCATCTGCCCCATCAGCCACAACCAGCACACCCCGAATCTGGGGCCAAGTTTCTTCAAGAACGATAGGCGATTCAGACTGGCCACTTCTCACGAGGGCCGGGGTGGTAGTACGGCGTGTTTCCGCATTATTCCGCTGTTCATAGGTGGACTCTTCAGCGATGTTTAGACGTGTGCCCCGCTCGAGAGTGACAAATACATCTGCTCGCCTAATACCGGCCACAGCACTAAGGAGCTCAGACAGCCGCTTCTCAATATACTGGGCCTCAGCTGCGAAATCGAGATTGCTGGAGTTCTTCGTTTCTGCTTGCGTAGGCGTTCCAAACTGCTGTTTCGGCGGCTGGACCATCAAGAAACCTACCACAATGAGTACCGCTATAGCCAGCCAGCTCACGAGTTTCTTTTGCTTATCTGAAAGCCTGTCTAGAACTTTAGTCACGGTTCGGCTCCCCCCGCTTCTATGTTCACAGCGACACGTTCCTCTGGTAAATCGAGATACTGCGCAATAATCCTCTGAATCTTATGGCCGGTAATTCCATCGCCCGTTACGGTCACATCCACAGCTTCTATAACACCCTGTTCTGAGACCAGCTTAACTCTTGCCTGCTCCACGCCTTGGACCGTCATAATGAGAGCCTCAAGCTGTCTGCCAGCTGAGTCATCTACGGCACGCAGAACCGGAGCTGCTCCCTTTGCCTGGAGACGAGCGGCAGTAGACTCCCAATCATCGTAAGCATAAAAACTGGTCGAATAGACACTTTCGAGAGCGCTGCCCGACGATAGAGATCGCGCCCAATCAAGGTGGACCAGTTCCAGCACAGGCTGCAGGACAGCAGCCATGAGGACGATACCGAATACCAGCTTTGCTGTTCCTCTCAACCCAGCAGACTCAGGAAGAATAGTCTCCAAGAACCCTAGTATAATGACCAAAGCAGTGATCGCTTTCAGCCAAGCCCAAAGCTGCTCCACTCTATCACCTCATCACTGCTGCCAAGTTGCCCAACCCCACCAACACAGTGATAATCAAAAAGAACATTAGTCCGGCTGTGGCGAGGGACGCTAGGATCAGAGTTAGGGTGTTTTCTAGACTGGCAATTGCCTCGACAATGCGGTTCTCCACGATCGGCTGGATCACAGCATTTGTTAGCTTGTAGATCAAGATAACCGCCCACACCTTGATTATGGGAACCGCTACCACAAAAAAGACCACGGCAAGGCCAAATATCCCAACCGCATTCTTAATCAGTAGAGAGCCACCTGCCACCACTTCTACCGCATCGGCGAACATCCCACCCACGACAGGGACGAATGTCTTCGTAAGAAACTTGGCAGTCCTCAGGGCCACACCATCGGCAATCGGGGTAACAGCTCCCCGTACCGTCATCACACCAGAGAAGACAATAAACATAAGGCCCAGTACGGTAACGGCAGTCTGCTTGACAAACCCTGCCAACCGCGATAGAGGAAGCTCAGTTGAAAAGTGGGCTAGAAGTCCAAGGACGCCACCAGCGAAAATGAGGGGCAGCAGCAGGTAACGTACCGCTGAGGCCACAGCACTGACCATGGCCACAAGTACAGGGTGGAAAATGCCGGCTGAGGTGATGCCGCCTGCTGCTGCTAACAAAGCTGCCAGCGTAGGCAGTATTGCATACATGAAGGACACCATCTTATCGATTGTCTGGGCTGCTAAGTTCATCACAGTACGAAAACTCTGCAGGCCGATCACGATTATTACTAAAAAGCAAATGCTCTGCGCCAGCCTCACTACTGCATTTTCACCAAAGGCGGTAGTCAGCCGAGTTAAGAGGGCCGAAAGGGCAGCCACCACAACAAGCTGCCGCAGTAGAACAGCGCTGAGAAGGATTTCCCTCAATAGCAGAGCTGCGAGCTGTTGAAAAAGCTCCAGCATTGACACCTGCCCACCCATCCCGCTCAAGATACCTTTCAAGTCTAGTTGTGGCAGATAGGCCTGTAGGTCTGGGTCGACCAATTCGGTATAGCGGACCAAACCCTCCAGATCTAGTTCTTCTAACTGAGCCTCGATGGATTCTTGCAGTAGTGAGGCTTGCGCTGGATCGCACATGGCCAAGAGAAAGACCAGTACTGAAGCAAGTCCGATTGATTTGTATGCCATGGTTTTCACCTTCTAGAAATCAAGAAGACCAAGGAGGGAGACGAAGATTGCCTGCACAAGCGGAACAGCCATCAACAGAATGACGATTTTGCCCACCAGCTCAACAGCAGAGGCCATAGCTTCTTCACCTGCTTCACGACTGAGCACGACTCCAAAAGATGTTATGTAGGCAGCTGCAATCGCCTTCAATACGGGTGTCACGTACACAGAACCCACATTTGCCACCCTGGCCATGTCCCCAAAGACCTCGATGATATCTGCAAAGCGAGGCATAAGGGTCAGCCCCACTGCCGCCACAAAGGCTCCAGCTGTGACAACGGCCCAAGCAGGATGACTCTCTCTAAGTTCAGCCTGAAAAACGGTCAAGACCACTGCTAAGCCTACGACAAGCGGCAGCCACAACATGCCATCATCCCCTACCAGCGGAAAACTGCCTCGACGTTTTCAAAGAGCTGTGCAACCATCTGCACCAGCCACAAAAGAACGATTATCACTCCCGCAAGACTCAACATCTGAGCTTGTTCCTTGCGATCGGCCTGTACGAGAAAGATGTTCAGCACAGCAACGAGAATACCCAAACCAGCAATACGATAAATTGGCGTCAAATCAGTCACAAGAGTCGCCCCTCTTTTCAAATGATAAGTAGAATGATAAGGAGCCCTGTTCCGAAACCCAAGTAGCTCCACAACCGAAAATTGAGGCGTTTTTCCTCAACAGCAGCGTCATAGAATTCCTCCAGGCGGATGCGAGCAAGACGTAGATGACGCTTCTGGTCCTCAACTCCGCTGTTTCCCAGGACTGCGCCGAGAACGGCCAAATCCTCGGCAAGGTCCTTGGAGACTCCTGCTGAACGCAGATAGTCTAGCCCAGCTGACCACGCTTGCAAAAACGGTTCTCCGGGAACATCCGCAAGAGATGAAAGCACAGTTCGTGCAAATCCCTCTACAAGCCCCCCCATTCGTCCGACTCGCTGCAGCGCGATCGGGAGGGCTGAGCGGGAATGCTCGATCTCGGTCTCTAGGAGCTGCAGCATAGTTATGAGATCCTTTATGTTCTGTACCTGACAGACAAAGCTGCGGGCTATAGTCAATCCCATCAGTCCGCAGGCCAACACTATGAACAAAGCCCCAGCTAACTGCACGGCATCACCCCTGTCCAATTAATCCTATGTCCTTCTTCCCAAACTTAGAACTTGTTCGATAGTTCCAGGCCCCTGGCGCCGCGATAAGACTACAGCAAGTTCAAAAACACTCAAGCATTCTGAAATCCACTTTCTAGCCCGAACTTGTTGAACATCCTCGCCGTGGCACGAAGCAATCACGGAAACTCCGGATCGGGCTAGTTCAGCGAGGGCAGCCGCATCATCGGGATGCCCGATCTCATCAGTAACCACTACTTGAGGGGATAGGGCACGTACAGCGGTCATGATACCTTCAGTTTTTGGGTAGCCATCCAGAACATCAGTCTGCGGCCCCACATCCAGCTGCGGAATGCCCTGATGGCAAGCGGCTATCTCTGAACGTTCGTCCACGATCACCACCTGTATGCCTGCCGCAGCAATCTGTCTCGCCACGTCCCTTAAGAGCGTAGTCTTTCCGCAGCCAGGAGGTGAGATGACCAGAGTAGAACGCACCTTACCCACGCCTGGACAGATCCGGCCGATAACTCCATCCGCCGCACCGTAGATCTGGCGCGCAACTCTAATACTGAGTGACGAGACAGAATGAATGGTCTTGATCCTACCCCCGTACAAGACTGCGCGACCGCAAAATCCGACGCGGTGGCCACCTGGGACTGTCAGATAACCCGAACGAATTTCCTCTTCCCAGGCGTACCAAGAGTTATTGGTGAGAATCTGCACGGTTCGCATAAGGTCATCAGACGTGACTCGGTAAGCCTGCTTCAGTGCAGTAGTGTTACCTTGTTCATCTAGATAACAATAGCGGCCGCGACTCTTAACTGTCAGAGGCTGATTAACCCGCAGCCGAACCTCTTCTAGGGGGACAACCGAACTCTGCTCTAGGATTATTCTAATTCTAGGTGCGACAAACTCGTACATAACTGGCCCCTCCTCGAAGTACTGCTCATATATATGCGATAAATGGACAAGTTATGCCACAAAAAAAGCTGGCGCTTTTCAGCACCAGCTCTCCAACCTTTACTTATTAGTCTTCATCGTCTTCTTCCAAATCGGAAAAGATCTCGTCATCGAGCTCTTCACTGTCAAAGACAGTCCCGCCGCAGTTTGGACAGGTTATCCGCACATCATCATCGTAGAGGAACTCCTCTTCAAACTGAACTTCTTCGCCGCATTCGGGGCATTCCATGCGCACCATGGGGTCATAACCATGATCATGGTCATGATCATGGTGGTGTCCACCACAGCACTCATCATCGTCATCATCGCCATAGAACTCATCTTCGAGTTCCGACAAATCAAGATCAATTTCTTCTACATAATCCTCTAGTTCAGCCTGCCCTAAGCCGAGCACATCAAGTTCCTCAGAGATATCGCCCAGCAGTTCCAACATCTTCTGGAACATGAATCTGACCCGATCCTCACCAAACTTCGTGTCACCATCCATGATCCCTTTGAGATATGCAATCTTCTCCCTAATGGTTTCCATCACACTCACCCACCTTATTTGGTATTATGCCCGGGAGAGGTATTCTCCAGTACGGGTGTCAACCTTGAGTACATCCCCTTCTTCAACAAAGAGGGGAACTTGAATAGTAATACCAGTCTCCAGAGTCGCGGGTTTGGTGGCCCCTGTGGCTGTATCACCTTTAAATCCAGGTTCTGTATGCACGACCTTCAGATTTACAGTGGTGGGCAGTTCGACGCCAATCGCTTGATTCTGATAGAACTGGATACCAATGGTCATGTTTTCGAGCAGGTAGTTTGGTGCATCGCCCAAGTCATCCTTCATAAGGGTAATCTGCTCATAGTTTTCTGTATCCATGAAATAGTACTCGTTGCCCGTATTGTACAGATACTGCATTTCACGGGTCTCAATCCGAGCTCGGGATACCTTTTCACCGGCCCGGAATGTATGTTCAATGGTACCACCGGTCCGGATGTTCTTCAGCTTAGTACGGACAAAAGCTGCGCCTTTGCCTGGCTTAACGTGGAGAAAATCAACCACGGTGTAAATTTCTCCATCCCATTCAATTGTCAGGCCTGTACGTAAGTCATTCACCGAAATCATTACTAAACCTTCCTCCCACTACGCTTTATTCCACAACATAGAGTTCTTTAAAGGTGGATGAGAGTATCTCTCTGCCCGATTCGGTCACCACAACCAAATCTTCAATGCGGACACCACCGAAACCAGGCAGATAGACCCCTGGTTCAACAGTTACAACCATGCCCGGTTCCAGCACTGTTTCATCTTTCTGTGACAGACGGGGGCGTTCATGTATTTCCAAACCAACTCCATGGCCCAAACCGTGACCAAAGTACTGGCCATAGCCAGCATCGGCGATTATGTCACGTGCCACACTGTCCACCTGCCTACCGGTAACACCAGGCTTAACGGCGGCTAGAGATTCGAGCTGGGCACGGAGGACTAGATCGTAAATGACCATGTGTTCTTCTGTCGGTTCGCCAATCAAAACAGTCCGAGTCATATCCGAACAGTAACCTTCGAAGACACAACCGAAGTCCATTACGACAAAGTCACCATTGGCAAACACTCGATTGCCTGGTTCGGCATGCGGAAGAGCTGAACGTTCACCAGTGGCCACGATAGGCCTAAACGAAACTCCGCTCGCTCCCGCTTTCCGCATAGTAAACTCCAATTCGAGAGCGATTTCCAGTTCGGTTACCCCAGGGCGCAGCAACGGCAGAATCTGAGCAAATGCATGGTCGGCAATAGCGGCAGCTCGACGAATCTTCTCAATCTCGTCAGGTGTCTTAATCATGCGGACCTTTTCTACAATGCCCTCGGTCTCAATAATCTCGGCAGAGAACGCTTTCTGCCAGGACTTGAACTGGTGTACAGTCACATGCGAAGCTTCAATGGCTACAGCCTTAACGCCTTCGGCTGAGATCAATCTGGCAATAGCCTGCTCCATTTCATCTATTTCGATGATTTCCCAGCCAGGGCACTGGCCCTTGGCCTGTTCAATATAGCGGAAATCTGTAAGGAGGGCCCGTTTGCTCTCAGAAATCCAAACAGTCCCTGCTGAGCCGGTGAAACCGGTTAGATACCGACGGTTAACGGGACTCGTCACAACAAATGCCTGCGCTCCCAACTCCCTTACTCTGGAGAGAATCCCTTCAATTGTCTTACTCATATGTATCCCCCTCTGCCATGGCTGTCACCCGTTTCCTTTCGCCCTCCTTGTTGGAAATTCCTGCCCCGGTTACCTACCAACATGAAAAAACCCCTTCGCAGGGGTACTAAGAGACATTCCGGGTAAAGAATAGCGTTACGTTGACTTTCGTTTTACCGCGCCTTAAACCAACATCAGCCAGCTGGTAATGGCGCAGCTCCGGATTCTCGTTCCTTAATCGGCTCACAACGTCCCGGATGGTATTCAGCAGATCCGCACTGTTTTGGTATGGAATGGATTCCCGATAAACATATGACTGCATAACTATCCCTCCATGCACACTCTCCTGTTAGTCAGAGTATGCACGGAGGGTACCAGAGTTATTCCAAATTATTTAGATTTCGGCCCAACTAGACACGGACGGATTGTGTAAGCAGCGCCCGCTGGTATGAATATCTTCAGGCGGTAATCGGTCTTGCGTGCTGACACCCAACCAAGCCCATGAATGAGCAAATCTGAGTTACGAGGTAACTCTACCTTATGCTCTTCCCAATTTGTAATCGGACAGTGTATACGATACTCTGTCGTCCATTTGGCGAGATGGCGCTCATGAGAACGCTCCCAGCGTACATCTGAGCCACAGTAGCCGATCAGAAGGCCGTCTGCTCCTGCCCCTTCACACAATACCGCCGCTCTTCCCGGTATATGCATAATCTGCCCCTCGCCAATGGGAAACAGTCTGGAACTCAATTTACGGCTGGGAATCAGTTCGCGCGCACAGCTGGCGCAGAGCATATCGCTGATCCGCCCGTGTGGTACAAAACCAGGTGAATCCGCCAGCTCACTTCCTGTGGCGAGTTCCCAGCGAGACCAAGAAACGGTAGTTCCGGGATAGGCAGATACGGTCGGCTTCACGGTGTGGCCCCGCTTTCTACCCAAACGCATGCTGAGCAAACGGGAAATCACATGGGACTTGCCCACATTAGTGACTCCAGCTACCAAAATCCTACGCTCTTCCGCCTCAATCCAAGCAGCCAATTCGCGAAAACCATAGCCATTCAGCGCACTGACGAGCAAAATCTCGGCGGAGATGCCCAACTGCTTCAGACGGCGCCTTACCCAGACCTCAACTTCCTCGATGGGCGTTTGCTCGGGAAGGAGGTCCACTTTATTGACAACCACAAGCAGCGGTTTGCGGCCTAAGTAAGTAACCAAGTCTTTTGGCAGGCCCGCTTCGAAATCGATTAAGTCCACCACGAGGGCTATATGATCCGCCCAGGCTGCTCCTTCGCGCAGAGCTTTCGCAGAAGCATCTGCGACTACCGGGCCAAGTTCATCGCGTCCGTAATGGGTGATTCGAAAACACCGTTGACAGATAGGTTCTCCCTCTCTGTCTAAGTTCGGTGGAATGTATCCGTATTCTTCTGGATTGACACTCTGCAGTGTAGCACCACAGCCTCTGCATTGCTCTGCCATACTCACTGACCCCTTCTTCCTCGAATTTTCAACGCAGTCTCAGTCAGCAGACCACGCTGTGCCATCCGTTTCAACATGCGCTTCTCCAGCCGGCGCATAAAGCTGGTTGATCGCAGTTCTCGTGTACTCAAAGGATTGATCAAAATCGTGTACAGCCCTAGGCGATTGCCCCCCAAGACATCTGTGAAGATCTGATCGCCCACGACCGCCGCTTCATGTGGCTGCAGGCCAAGCTTTTTCAGCCCCAATCGGAACGCTCGAGGCAGAGGCTTCAAGGCTCTGCTTACTGCGGGAACGCCCAGCTGGTCGGAGAACACTTTGACGCGCTTGGGTACGGCATTGGATACTAGACAGACAGCCATGCCTTGCCGCAGCACTTCTGCCACCCACTGGGCTAACCTGGGCTCGATCTCCGATTTATCCCAATCGACAAGAGTGTTATCAAGGTCGATCAGGAGCCCTTTGATATTCTGGAGTTTCAGGGCCTCGATGTCAATATCTCGCACGCTGGCGAGAACTTCATTTGGTACAAGGAGCTGCATTGCCTTCCCTCATTTGCGAGTGATCTTGTCCCATTATAACATGTTCCCATAGTACAGAAAAGAAGGCCTCCCCATTT
>JAAYMS010000074.1 GCA_012521295.1 Bacillota bacterium | reverse complement strand
TGCCTAGCTTAGGGTACTCTACGAAACCCTGGGTGATAGCTCTACGGAACCTCAGCGGCTTCAGCACAGCTTTATGAACACCAATTGTGGCGAGGTCTCTCGCCTACTAAAGCTTGACGCGTACCTGCCAAAAAACAGATATTGACAACCAAAATCTGTTAGACTATGATAAATTAAACACAATCTTTTGCTTTCAAGTTAGGTGGTTTAGAGGGAAACCGACCGGTGGCTCGCTAAAATACCAGTATTTGAAAGCTCGCAGTTTTCTCGAACCCACAAATACTGGTTTTGTTTTTCGTAACTACAGCTCAATGCGCTGCAAGATGCTGGCGGGAAGGAGAAGAACGATGTCTGCCGACAATGTGCAGAGTCACGCGAAGCTGGATGAGCGGGCACGCAAACAATTGCAGCACGAGCTGAAGATCTACATCGAAAAATACTTCAAGACTAAAATCGGAAAAGGGGCTGATCACACTCGGGTCACGATTTGGGAAGATATTGTAATCATCCGCGGCGAAGGCTTTCTCACCGACCCGGAAAAATTCCTCATCGAAACATCTGAAGGCCTTGATGTTGTCAACTCCGCACGCTTACAGGTAGCTAAACAGCATGCCCACGACAATGTTCCCCACATCGAAAAAATGCTGGGCGCCCATGTCCTTCACCAAGCGTTCCTAGTTGACGCACAGAGGAATTTCTGGATGCACGTGATGATCCTCGACCGTACCATCACTCAAGAGGGATCTGTCAAACAGAACAGGTAGATCAATGGGATACGAAATCGTGGCCCGGAGATAGACCAGGTTTTTGGCTTCTTTATGTGAAGCTGAAAGCTTGGTCTATTTTTTCGTGAGAGAGGAGGGGTAAAAGCACCCGACACGTTTTTGCAACTTAACTCCGCTGCAAAACGATGATTGTCTAGGAGGGTAAGAGTATGTCAGAGACTATGAAAGCCTATGTTTACCATGGCCCGGAAAACATGAGTCTGGATATCGTGCCCAAACCGAAAATCCAAGAACCTACCGATGCGATTGTGAAGGTTACAACTTCCACGATCTGTGGAACAGACAAACACATCCGCCACGGCGGACTTCCCGAGGTGGAGCCTGGAAGGATCATTGGCCATGAGTTCTGTGGAGTTGTGGAAGAAGTTGGTTCGGCAGTAACTAAGTTCAAACCAGGCGATCGGGTTGCCGTTTCCTGCGTAACCCAGTGTATGGAATGCTATTACTGCCGCAGAGGTATGTACTCGCAGTGCGTTGATGGCAGCTGGATCTTCGGCTATATGATTGATGGCTGCCAAGCTGACTATGTCCGGGTTCCTTACGCCGATTCTGGCATGCATCTGATTCCCGAAGGCCTCACCGATGAAGACGTATTATTCGTAGGCGACATTCTTTCCACCGGCTATTACGGCGCCGAGATGGGGCGTATTCAGCCAGGCGACACAGTAGCAGTCTTTGGTTCCGGTCCTGTCGGGATGTGCGCCATGGCAACGGCCCGTCTATGGGGGCCGGCCAACATCGTGGCAGTAGATATCGACGATTCCCGCCTGGATTTCGCTATCAGAAACGGCTGGGCCGATATGGGGCTCAATCCAAACAAGGTTGATGTCCCTGAAGCGCTGAGAGCGATGACCGAGGGCCGTGGCGCCGACGTCACCATTGAAGCTAACGGCTTCGAACCCACCTTCCAAGGAGCCATCAACAGCGTAAGGTCTGGCGGTACCGTCTCTATCATCGGCGTTTTTGAGACGCCGCAGACTGTGGAAATGAATAAGCTCTGGATCAAGAACATCACCATTGCCATGGGCCTGGTGAATGCGAACCGCATCCCTGAACTGATCAATCTGATTAAGGCAGGAAAAATCAATATGAAGCCCTTGATTACACATACGCTTCCGCTCTCAAAGGTTGCTGAAGCCTACGACATCTTTGAGGAGCGCCGCGACAACGCCATCAAAGTCGTTCTCAAGGCAGATGCATGAGTGGGGTCATGCAAATAGGGGTACTGTCCTTGATGGGCAGTACCTTCTCCAAATCCCGCACGCGAAGTAGCTTAGACTCTATCCTTTCTATGAATTAGAACAGCTGGACAAACTGCTCAACCAAGACTGGATCAAACTGGGAGCCCGCACAGGCACGCAGCTCTGTAAGTGCTTCATCGTGACTCATGGCTTGGCGGTACGGCCGATCGTTTGTCATCGCATCGTAACTGTCGCAAACCGCAATAATTCGCGACATCAGGGGGATATCTTCCCCAACATGCCCATCAGGATATCCTCCTCCATCGTAGCGCTCATGATGGTGCCGGATCGCCCGCGCCACTTCATAAAAGTGTTCCATTCCAATAAAAGGCCTTGACCCGTAAATCGGATGCCGCTTAATTTCCTCATATTCCTCTACGCTGAGCCCGCTCGGTTTATTTAGTATTTCCCTTGGAATTAAGGTCTTACCGATATCGTGGGCCAGCGCTGCGTAATAAATCTTCGTTGTGAAATCCTCCGGCATACCCAACCGGCGTCCCAGCTGTGCCGCTAAAGTAGCGACTTTCTGGCAGTGGTTCTTGGTATACGGATCATGAGTTTCTAAGAGCCTTAAGAAGGAAGTAATCATGCCGGTAGTCATTGCCTCGTTAAGCTTTCTAATTTCTTCCCTCTTCTCGGCTAATATCATTGTGAATCGGCTTTTGGCATTCGTGAACTTGTCGATGTTCTTCAGCCAGCCCTTCACCTGAAAACTTGCCAGAGCATCGTTTTGAAAACCTTCTGGGGGAATGTAATATGGGTTCTCGTGTATTGTTCCCTTCCAGATGATAAACGGATGCAACTGAATGATATCCCGAATCATATGATCTGGAAACTGATTTATGTTGTAGCGGCAGAGGGCAGATACTGGATAGCGGTCGAAGATGTACTGATTCAGCTTCCGTTCATATTCAATAATCAGCTCTTCCCCGCCATCGTGATCCAAAAGCCAACTTAATTCGCCTGTGACAGCTAGGCCGGTGTACCCATCACTCAAGGTTTCTTCAGCGACAGTACTAAGGGCCTGAACCAGCTTGTCCGGGCAAAACCGGCCGTCGGGAGTGTATACCCGCCGCTTATCCATAACAACTAAGTCACCAAGCAAACCAAACCTACGTGATACTTCTTCTACCTGCTTCAGTACAGTTGATACATTGTCATCACCAGCGATATAGAGGCAGCGTTCGTTGCGAGCAAGTGCTGTGTGTATGTAGCTGATAATATAGTGTGAGATTTCTTCTTCGTCACTGTACAGGGCAACAAGATGATCTCCAGGCCGGATCTCACCAGCCTGGAGAAGCAGATCTTCGCCGACCAATCCTATCCCTCCAAATATGTTCGAACCATGTCCTTCCCCGTTTGTGTTCTATTGTCGGAAGAATTCAGGTTTTTCTTCAAAACCTGGACATTCCCTAACTGTCACCAAATTCCTGCCTATTGGGGAAATACCTCGAGATGCCTTATTTAACAATAAAACGGCGTCTGCAGAGCGCCGCATATACATCTTAACCTGGTCCGTTAATTTAGATGACGAACTAATATCGATATTTCTTATTGTAACACTAATAGGCTTGCGGTGTAAATTTTACAAATAAGAATGCTGTGAATGGAAAGTGCGATCATGGAGGTTTATAAGGACAGGGCGACGCGCCGCATGCGCTATGCCACAAAAAAAAAGACGCAGAAACATTTGACCGAGAAAGACTCGCACAGATCGTGGCGGATCTTTCTGCCGAATATGAACTGCGTCCAATTAACCGCGATTTCTATGAAACCATACTCACCCTGCCCTGGGCTTGGGATCTCTGCGGGAATATTAGAGAGCATGGTTGCTCATCATTTCTTAACCTACCTGAATGTGCTTACGGTACGCGGCGATGAGTGATTGGTTGCATTCCTTGCTTCCAGTCTTAGCCCAAAAGGCAAAATGCTCGCAATTGTTAAATAACAAGCTGTACTCCGACTCCCCCAGTAGACTCATCGCTCTTTCGATAGCCTCCTCAGGAGTGTAGATGTGGTACTTCTGGCCAGTTATAAACCTATCCACGACTTCTCCAAGTGAAGCAGTAGGGGATCTTTTTAGTTTTGCACTGCGTTCTATATCCCGGTTTAACCGTTCGAAATCAACGACAAAGAACGAGTCTTGCCCGCGTAAGAAATGATCGAAGTTAGTAATCATAATGCTGTTGTCGCCGGCGGTGTCGCTGGATGTCGAAGTGTAGTGAATCACGCGCTGGCCGCCTAGGTATATTCCATAGTGATACTAAAGCCCACGATCAATTCCAATCACATCGCCTGGCTGTACTGAAAACTCAGAGTCTGGTATACCCAATTCACTCTCCAGCTTCTCAAAGACCTCTAGTGTCTCGTCCAATTTGGCTTCAATATGATCCACAAGTGCATCTTGAGCTGCTTCAAAAACCTGCTCTGCTGTTTCGCTAAGATCACTCATGGTATTTTCGACCTTACACTTAACATCGTGGGCGACAAGGCTAAATTCCATCAACTTCGATTCAATGCGCATTCTAAATACATCTAGCATGGCAGCCGAAACCTCCTACTAGACTCATGAAGCCTGTATTCTTAACTGTGTAATTCGACGAGTAATAACAAAAACCTATCTTAAACTAAACAAAATGCATCCTGCTGCCCGCTTCCCACCGCTCTCTTAACCAGTGTTTCCCAACAAGGATGGCCTCTGTGTATGTCAACCAGGAACCCATCCTCTACTCTTCTGATTTTGAACTAGCTAGGAGAGACAGGTTATCCATTGGATTAGCGGACATCACTCGAGATTACTTATACAAGCACGGTGTTGTATTTATAGGAACGCTTCATCAATAGTGTGACGAATGTATAAAAAGGAGAGTGCCGATGCAATAGACTTGTCATATCAAATACGACTTAATCTCCTTAATCTTTGCGGTCTTGCTGAAACCCCTAAAGACAACCACATGGCAAAAATCGATGCGTGACCCATCTGTGAGTTGGAAGGCACCATGGACAGCCGCAGTATTGCCGTGGGTGATGGCGTTATCCACGATAATCTCCTGAATATCCTTGGCACCGAGCTCATCAAACAAAGCAGTGACACTGTCTTTACCTGTTACTTCCCGCTGTCCAACAAGGTTCAAAACGACATCATCGGTTAGATTGTCAAGAATAAAACTTTTATTGTCCTCGGCGATCGCCTTG
>JAAYMS010000073.1 GCA_012521295.1 Bacillota bacterium | reverse complement strand
GTCATCTTCCAGTTTGCCCTGACTGCACCAGAGGTCAACGAGGCTTACAACGAAGCCATCCGCGGCGAGAAGACACCTGCTGAGGCTCTAAACGCTGTGGCTTCTGTCGGTCAAGCTTATATCGACGATATTCTTGGCTACTAATCTATTTAACACTGATCATACTGAAGGAGCTTCCGATTCTGGAAGCTCCTTTCTCATTCGGCCCCAATTTCGGCCGTACGGTATACCTTGAAACCATAGTCGATCTCGGCTCCAGTCTCCCTCTTGATCTTCTCAGCCGCTCTGCGTATTCGCTCCTGACCAATATGGCAGATGTCCCTACAACCCGCCTGATACGCACTTGAGCCCGGGCCCAATTTCTCCGGGAGCTGGATCATTATAAACCTACGCATGCCCCCGTCTTCAGCATTTAGTTCCATAACAGCCTGTGCTGTAGCCGCCGAACCCGAGAAGAAATCCAAGACGAATTCTCCATCAGCTAAGTCCAGATAAGACAAATATCTTTTTAGAAAAGCTATTGACTTGGGAAACGGGAACCAATTTCCCATGCCAAGTTTCTCTAGATCTGCGCTGCCCCTTCTATTTTCTAGATATAGGGACGGGATTTTTTCAAAGGTAAGCTTTTTGATATAAGGTACAAACCGGTCTCCGCGAAAATAGATCTCTTCAATGACGCCTGAAATCTTGGCGGGTGTGGGCCGACAGTTGTTCGCGAAAAACCTGCGCATATCATTAGAGCTGCGCCAGCGTGCCCGCAGCTTGACATTTTCAGCCAACTTGGCGTCTTTGACCACTATAGGGCCTAGGTTCTCTATATTCTCACGACTGCCCGGAACACGCCGAGTCTCATAGTAGATGCCATCCTCGACTCCTTCACACCTTAGGCCCTTAGGAAACTCAATCACGGGCATAGTCTGGCCGGAGTTACCTACTGTGGCCCGCGACAGCGTGTATTTCTTCATTCCATCGACCTTAAAGCAATCTTTGTCGCGGCAGTAAATCAGCATGTACTCATGCTTAGAAATCGTATTGCTCGAGGCAATCTCGCTCGCCCGGTTGACCACAACTGTCAACACGTGGTGATCCGCGCCAAAAACCTCATCGCAAATCAGCCGCAGACGATGAAGCTCGTTGTCGTCAATACTAATCAAGATCGCACCGTCATCGCTCAAGAGGTGGCGAGCCAGTATCAGCCTCGGATATATCATATTGAGCCATTCACTGTGAACACTGAAACCATCTTTGTATACGAGACTCTTACCGGTGTTGTAAGGAGGATCGATGTAGATGCACTTAATCCTGCGTTCATGAGTCCTACGCAGGATCTTCATGGCGTCCAGATTGTCGCCTTCGATATAGACATTTTGAGTTCTGTCCCAATCGACACTGTACTCCTGCACAGGCTGAAGACATTTTTTTGTTGGCCTTTCTGCCATGCTCACGCATTCTTGTTTCCCCGGCCACATCAAAGTCGTGTTCACAGTTTCACCCCCTATAGAATCACGAAGGCCAGCGGAAAAAACCATCCGCTGGCCTGATTTGCTGCAAGGTATTAATCCCATTCAATTCCGCTGAACTTGCGGAAAGCGTTCATACTTACCGTAATTGACTCTAGTTCATCTAGCTGTGAATGATCCTGTTCGAGGAGGATGAATTCTAGGTGCGGAGCAGCAGCTGCTGCATCAATGATCCGCTGAATCGGCAGAGTCCCGGTCCCGATCTCGGTAAAGCACTTCGGGTCAACGCTTGCTCCGAAAGCCTTCATGTCGATATCTGCTTGAGAATCGATGATATTCTCAAACACAACTAGCGGCTGCGGAGCATCCTTCGGGAAATCCTTCTGATGAAGAAGAACCAGGCGTTCCTTGTACTTCTCCATAAGAGCGATGGGATCAACGCCTCCCCGCGCTGCCCAGTAAGTATCAATCTCGATAAATACTAACGATGGATCCGTATTCTCCATGATAATATCGTAGACATAGTTCTCGCCGAACTTCTGGAATTCATGGTAGTGGTTGTGGTAATAAAAGCGCATGCCCCGCTCCTGGCATTTCTCACCGATCTGATTGTACAATTCACAGCGGCGCAGCACATAATCAATGTCCCCGTAGGGGAAGAAATCGATCCCAATTCCAACTTGGCGGTTACCCAGTACCTGGTGATAATCTAAGACGCGCTCGATAATGCCAAGCTCCAGCGGCTGAACATGACAGCCTACCATGTGCAGGCCATGGTCATCTAATATCCGTTTCATTTCATCAGCAGAGACACCAAAACCAACCCCCGGGTCCTCAACAGCATTGTGGTTCGCCCCTTCTACATACTTGTATCCAATCTCGGCAAGCATTGCCAGAGTTCCGTAAGGGTCCTTTGCGAGTGAGTCTCGTACTGAGTACAGCTGAATTCCTGTCTTAATAGCCAAAGCAACCACGCCTTTCCATGTGTTCAATCGATCTGGATATTCTCCACAGATCCCCTCTTAACCTTCTATTAATAAAGCAAGGATCGCAAACGGCTCCTAGGTTAAACCCAGGAGCCGGGGCAGCCCACTTCATTGAAATTCTACAGTACCGCCCGCTCTTTGAACCGCCTCAATCAGCGAATCAAACTTCACACCCTTGCCGAACGCCGGGACGCGTACGACTAAGCAAACGCCTGATGGAGAAGTGATTTCCAGTAGATTAGCCAGATTGATCACTGCGCCAGGCGGAATTGAGACCCGAAGCACAGTCCCCGGCAGATGCGGACAATGTGGACGGGGCTGAGGTTTGTGATGCGGTGGTGGGCCGGGGTATGGGCGATATCCATAGTCAGACATATACTCATCCCCCGCAGACTGCATGGCCGCTTGGCTTTCAGCCCAGTATTGGTACATCAGCATCCCTCCCAGATACGTGAATTTGCTGCTTGCTGCATAGTATGTCAACCAGCGTATCTGGGACTAGGTGTCAAGCGCCAATTTAGCCCTTCACAACAGCTAGAGTCTTCAACTTCAGCACAGGTTTGACCAGATCTAGCGAATTTTCCATGACTTCATCAATGTCTTTGTAGGCCCGGCGGTACTCTTCAGGAACTTCACGCCGGCTCCGCCTGCCGAATGCAAGAACGCCTTGCTTCTTTAAGTCCTGCTCAACTTCCTCTACGCTAAATTTACGGACAGCCTCCCGGCGGCCCATGATGCGCCCGGCTCCATGACTGCAGGAGTTAAAGGAGTCTGGATTGCCGAGGCCTTCGACGATGTAGGAATAGCTGCCCATAGCACCAGGAACAATCCCCAGTTCGCCTGCCTGAGCACGAATGGCACCCTTGCGGTGAACCCATACTCGTTCTCCGAAATGCTCCTCTAGAGAAGCATAATTGTGATGGGCATTTACTTCCATTTTGATGGAAATATCCTTAATACCAAGCTCTTTCTTTAAGATGGAAAACACGGCGTTCTGCGTCTTCTCCATCATCACGGCCCGATTTTCCCGCGCAAAACCAAGGGCTAGGCTCATCCACTCGATATACGCCTTCCCTAACTCATGCTTCACTGGAAGATACGCAAGATCCCATTGGGGCGGTACTGGCGAGTTTTCCTTCCGATTCAGTTCCTTGGCCTTCTTGTTAAAGAAATTGGCTACTTTATAGCCGAAATTGCGCGAGCCAGAGTGAACCATGATTGCCAGGTAGCCGTCCTGGTCTTCCTGCAGCTCGATGAAATGATTCCCGCCCCCTAGGGTTCCTATCTGGAAATAGCCTTCCTTGATTGCGGGCAGCTCCGGTTCATTATCCATAGGCATTCGCTTTGCTTTGTCGAGGGTCTTTGATGGCTGCTTTGTCTCGTGATGAGCAAACCCAACTGGTATGGAACGCATGATGTCGTTCACCATCTGCTGAACCAGTTCAGGCCCCCTACCTGATTTCAGAATCTCTACATGCACATTCGTTTTCACAAACGCTACTCCGCAGCCTATATCTACACCTACAGCGTTAGGAATAATTACGTCTTTTGTGGGAAGAACACCACCAATAGGCATACCAAAGCCCGAATGACAATCGGGCATGAGGGCTACATGTTTGTGGACGAAAGGCAGATTAGATAGGTTAGTTGCCTGCTCAAGCGTCCCTTCATCGAGATCATTCATATCCCTCAACCAAACCTTAATCGGAAACCGGTTTTCCCCTTTGGTAAATATGGTAAACAAAGGTCGTTCCCTCCTTCCTTCGCTGTTATTTCCATATGATCGTATCACGATCGTGTATCGAGGGCAAGACAGTCACACGCTTGCTCAGAGCAGCAGTTGGGTATAGTATGAACGTATCGAAATCTTGTTGGGAGGAAACTGCAGTGAAGCGCTACCAAAAACCGCCAGATGACGACCTGCGAAAACGGCTCACACCTCAGCAGTATCACGTCACGCAGGAGAACGGTACAGAACCCCCGTTTCAGAACGCTTATTGGAACAACACCAAGCCAGGGATCTACGTTGATATCGTCACAGGAGAACCTCTGTTTGTGACCTCCGATCAATATGATGCAGGCTGCGGTTGGCCGAGCTTCACTAAACCGATTGACAAAGACGTGGTCCGTTACAAGCGCGATACATCGTATGGAATGGAACGCATTGAAGTGCGGAGCCGGGCGGGGGATTCTCATTTAGGCCATGTGCTCAATGACGGCCCGGAAGAAGAAGGAGGGCTGCGCTACTGCATTAATAGTGCTGCTCTTCGGTTTATACCTTTGGAAGATATGGAGCAAGAAGGATATGGCGAGTACAGACACTTACTGGTTGGAAAAGATTGAGAAGGTTAGCACAGCGTAGAAAGTGGCATCTTAAAAGCGGAGGTCGAGCTGGTCATGAAAATCCGGGATCGCATCGTGCTAGGAATCACTGCAGGAGTGTTGGCAGGCATTCCTGCCCGGCTTGTCAACAACGCTATCTACAAAATAGGCCTCACTGATCGGAAATACGGGCAGATGGCTGCCAGTCTTTTTCTGCCAGCCAAAAAGCAAAAAGCTCATCCACGTGAAACGCGCATCGTTGGTTCCCTGACAGACAGGATCAACTGTAGTATGATGGGCATTGCTATTACCTACCTTCTGTCAGCAACTGGCCGCGATAACGCCGTCATCAAAGGTGTTACCACATCATCGCTTGCCTGGATTACCCTGTATGGGCTCACCAGTAGATTAGGAGTGGTACCCCCATCGCGCAAACCGTGGTCATCACTACTCAGTTTTACCGATCACGCCATTTTTGGAGGACTGTGTGCTCTGCTTGTCGCCAACCTAGGCCATCCATCTCTCTTCCCTGACGGCAGAAGATATGTGCCACTAGCCCCGCCGGCAGCCGTACCGGTGTACCCTACCAGCACTCCTGAGTTCACCCCACAATAAGCGCCGCCAGTTGGCGGCGCTTGTCATTGCTCTTCCATGTGCGGATAACGATAGTCCCGAGGCGGTACCAAATTCTCCTTAATCGCCCTAGGCGATACCCAGCGGAGCAAATTGAGCATACTGCCCGCTTTATCATTTGTCCCGGATGCCCTGCCTCCACCAAAGGGCTGCTGCCCGACAACTGCACCGGTGGGCTTATCATTGACGTAGAAGTTGCCTGCAGCGTGTGTCAAATCCTTAGTCATCTGCGCTACAGCGTACCGATCCTGGGCGAAAATGGCACCAGTCAACCCGTATGGCGATGTCGTGTCGCATAATTCTAGAGTCTGCTCAATTTCATTATCTTCGTAGACATAGATGGTTAGTACCGGTCCAAAAATCTCTTCTTCCATCAGTTTGAACTTCGGATTCGTGGTCTCAACGATCGTCGGTTCGATAAAGTAACCGACCGAATCATCACAGACTCCTCCAGCGAGAATGCGGGCTTCGGATGAGTTACCAGCATATTCGATATAACCCTTGATCCGTTCAAAGGCTGCCTTGTCGATGACGGCGCCCATGAAGTTGGTGAAGTCAGATACATCACCCATCGTCAGCCCCTTGGCCTCGCTTACCAAGTCGTCTCTCAGTTTATCCCACAAGCTCCGAGGGATATAAGCCCGAGAAGCAGCCGAACACTTCTGTCCTTGGTACTCAAAAGCGCCCCTAATTAGAGCTGTCCGCAGACTGTCAACATCGGCAGAAGGATGCGCAAAAACAAAATCCTTTCCACCAGTTTCCCCAACAATCCGAGGATAAGCCCTATAACGGTCAATATTTACGCCGACCGTCTTCCACATATCCTGAAAGACCGCGGTGCTTCCCGTAAAATGAATCCCCGCAAGGGCAGGATGGGACATTACCTGCCTACCCACAGCGCTTCCTGATCCCGGGATGAAGTTGATTACACCCGGCGGTAGGCCTGCTTCCTGCAAGAGCTTCAGGACAAAGTAGGCGTTGTACACTGCTGATGAAGCGGGTTTCCAAACTACTGTGTTCCCCAACATAGCTGGGGCAGTCGGCAGATTGCCAGCAATGGCAGTAAAGTTAAAGGGCGTAACAGCAAACACAAAGCCTTCTAGAGGCCGGTATTCAACCCGATTCCATACTCCTGGAGATGATGCCGGCTGCTGCCTGTAGATCTCTTCCATGTAATGAACGTTGAAACGCCAAAAATCTGACAGTTCACAGGTAGAGTCAATCTCCGCCTGGTAAACAGTCTTGCTGATCCCCAGCATTGTTGAAGCATTAAGGGTGTAGCGCCAATCAGTCGAAATCATTTCGGCTGCTTTTAAGAAAACACCCGCCCGCTGTTCCCATGGAAGAGCAGCCCAAGCTGCTTGGGCATCTAAAGCTGCATCAATGGCCGCCTCAATTTCTCTTGGCCCTGCTTTATGGTATATTCCGAGTTTATGGCCATGATTGTGAGGCATCACACAAACGTCTGTATCACCTGTGCGGATTTCCTTACCACCGATCACTAGTGGGATCTCCACTATTTCACTACTCAACCGTGCAAGTTCAGACTTAAGACGGCGTTTCTCGGGACTGCCCGGCCCGTAATTGTAGATCGGTTCATTCTTTGGGGCTGGCATAGTCCATACTCCGTTTGACACAGAATCACCTCGCTCAGATAAGTTCAGCGCAGCAGTTCCTGTCCAGAAAAATCACGGTATGGAGACAGCTGCTCAAATACACTGTAGTCATCCGGCCTTAATGAGCCAGTTATGTAGTCCGCTACTAGTTCTCCTAACCCAGGGCCCAACATCAATCCCTGCCCGCACATACCGACAGCATGAAACACTCCCGCTACTTCCTGGTCAAAACCGACAATTGGACGATCATCAGGAGTCCCTGGATACATGCCACGCCATACCCGCCGTACCCGCAGGTGTCCTAATCGAGGATAAAGGCGCAGCAGCCGCGGCACTACCATCGGCAGGAATTCGGAAGTCGAAGCACTAGTCGCTCCCACACGTTTAGGTTTGGGAGTGATACAGAACAGCACTGCACCATCTTTTCCCTGATAGAAATAGTAGTTTTCTGAATCGGCCGTCGGCTCTATGTCCACCACCATCGGATCGAAGAAACGCTCTACCTGATCGGTTACCCCTGCCTCATGCGCATCGGGAACAACGGGTAGGTCAACCCCCATCAACTGCCCAATCTGCCGCGCATTGGAACCGGCGGCGTTAACCACGAGGCCGGCGCTAAACTCAGGCCCGTTGGTCTTGACGGACACTATCTTACCGCTGTTAATGTCGAAGCCGAGCACAGTAGTGCGGAAATAGAAATCTACACCCACACTCAAAGCCATGCGGTAAGAAGCACTGGCCAGCTTAAGAGGAGAGAGATGCCCATCCTCTGGAGAATATGTTCCACCCAACAGGCCTTCTTCTCTTATACCTGGAATCAAACGTGCTACTTCTTCGGGCTCGATCCAATCGATGTTCAAACCTTGTGCCCGTTGAACAGCGAGCAGGCTCTTCAATTTGCTGGCAGTGCGTTCTGTGTAGGCAGGGAAAAGATACCCTCCTTCTACGTAGTCCAAGTCGTAACCGTACTCAACCTCAAGCCGGCGCAAGAAATCCAAGGACCTCAGGCCGATCTTGATCTTGGCAGGGTCTGAGTGGGTAGCACGTACCCCACCGATAGCGGCCCGGTGTTCGCCCCTCCCCGGAGCAGCATTTTTCTCCACAACGGCGACTTTAAGGCCCCTTCTTGCTAGCCAATAAGAAAGAATTGTTCCTACGCTGCCCGCACCGATGATTAGAACATCATAAACACTCACTGCATGTCACCACCTATTCCAGGTTCCCGACAGCCCACAGTGGAATCTCCACCGATACTGGACGCCGTGTCAGTGGCTCTAAGGATTCGCGGGCAGCTCCAGCCTGAGCAAGGATTCGAGGCAGCAGTACGCTGCACGTCTTACCTCCGCAGGCACCCATGCTGACCCGAATTGCTTTCAGCTGGTTAAGGTCCTGTACTCGGTTCTCTCGGGCAAACGCTGCGATCTCCCCGGCCGTGATCCGCTCACATCGACAGACAATCCCATCTTCAGGAATATACTCAAACTGAGGTTCCGAAAGAGGTTCGGTCTCCTGGGCATCCTGCACCCTAATACCAGCCGCGGCTGTTCCCCACTCCACAGGCACTTCAACTGTAACAAGCTGCGTCTGGTGCTTACTGAAATACTGCGTCTTGAGGACCTCCCCCTCACCTAGAACTTGACCATCGATATCGCAGATCGTGATCCTATCCCCTGAGCTATACGAATGCTGGAACTCGTGGGGCAGCACAACTTCGGCATAGCCCGGTTTCTCGGATCGACGGGCCAAAGAAATGGCCAGTCCCGGACAGACTGCAGCACAAAGACCGCAGCCTATGCATCTACCTTCAAAGTGAGGCAGATCCAATATCGTACCGGTATCACCGACTAACTTGATCGAATCGAATCGGCATACTGTGGTGCAGGGATTGCATGGGATTTCCTGCATGCAGTGGAATATGGGGCGGAAGCTTTGGGTGAGTTCTGGACGTTCGCGCTCAAAGGTTCTCCCTGGACGGCTCTTGAGAATCCTCTGCTTTTCAGGCCATTCAGAAGGTACGTCAACTTCTCGCCCAAGAAGCTGGGCCATTCTGCGCCCCGCGATCCGTCCCCCGAGCATGGCAGATGAAGCTTCTGCAATTTCATCCGCATCGCCAGTCTTCATGACGACAAAACCCCACTCTTTCGCATCAAGGAAAAACTCATCGACCGGTGTCAAACCGACCGCGACTAGAACAGTATCCACCGCAAAGGTCTGAGCCTTGCACAGGATAGGGCTGCCTGATTCGTCTACTGGGGCGATTGTTGCGCGCTCTACTTGTCCATCGCCTTCGGCACAAACCACTGTATGCTGGAGGTAGATGGGCACTCCCATACGTCTGATCTTGTCAGCATGGACCTTGTACCCAGATACTTCAGGAGCGATGTCCACTAAAGCAGCCACATTGATGCCTGCCTGCAGCGCATGGTAAGCTGCTATCAGGCCAACGTTACCGCAGCCTACGATCAATACACGTTGGGAAGGTTTGACAAGATCACGATTCACTAGAGTCTGAAAAGCACCTGCACCGTAGACACCGGGCAGATCGTTGCCAGGGAAGACTAAGGAGCGTTCCCTTGCCCCAGAGGCAACTATCAAGCCGGCAAAGGAAACATGGGTGTAACGACGATTCTCCTCAAAAACGGCCGCTTTTCCGTCGCTATAAACAGCCGCCACGGTTGAGTTCAACATCACCTTTACATTAGGCGCCTTCTCAAGCTCTGCCTGCAGAATATGTGCGATATAATGACCGCGAGTCCCGGCAAAGCAGTCCTCTACTGAGCCAAAGAACTTATGGGTCTGCAGGACTAGTTTGCCGCCGAGCTGCGCCTTGTCATCGACGATGATGACAGAGAAGCCAAGCTCACTCAACTCACAAGCGGCCCTGATTCCCGAAGGCCCTGCTCCAATAACCAGGACATCACACCTTAGCTCATCTGGCCTCGTCGGTGAACCATGCGGCCGTTTTTCGGGCAGCTTAGGCAGATGATGCAGAGTTTCTACTACCATCCCTGCCTCCAAAGGTGTGATGCAGCTCTTCACAGGAAGGCCATTGACTATCACGGTGCACTGCGCACACTGACCATTGGCGCAGAAGATCCCCTGGGCTGCATCGCCGACCCGGTGGCGTGAAAAAACTCTCACTCCATTTGCAATGAGAGCTGTAGACAGCATCTCACCAGCTTGGCCCGTCATCTTTTCCCCATCAAAAGTAAATTCCACTAGTTGTCCGTCCTGAACACTCAGGATAGGATGTTCATTCAGCCGCGCGGTCATCACCCCCACAAATATAGACGCTTCTTTATTTGGAGATATTCTATTACGGATGTGTTAATCCTCTCTAAAGAAAAGAAGCAGTGCGTTAAATGACCACACTGCTCTGATGTGCATAGAATGAGAGCACATCCAAGAAGGGGGGATTTTACTGATGGCCTCTCCCATTGTAGAAAGCGTAGTTTCCCTCTTAACGATGATCGGCGTGGGTACTTATTGTGCTCGCAAGAAAATAATAACCCCCGAGATAAGTCGCGGACTTGTTCAAATATTAATTGAGATTTCACTGCCCTGCATGATATTCTCATCCTTTATGTTCAGCTATGATCCGGGCATCAAAGACAACGTGTTCAAAGCCTTCTACTACAGCCTGGCCGCGTACATGGTAACCATCGTTATTTCCAACCTGCTTGTCTATCCCCTTCCCAAGAAACGTAGGCAGGTGCTGCACTTCGCCAATGTTTTCTCCAACACTGGATATGTCGGGTTCCCCATTCTAAGCGCAGTCTATGGAACTGAAGGCGTCATATACGGCTCTATCTTTAATGTGTTCTTTGTGATCTTGGTGTGGACCTATGGGATCACTCTTTATAGAGGAACCGCGAATCGAAGCAGCGTGACGGCTGAACTGCGAACCGTACTGCTCAACCCATCAATTGCAGCAGTGGCAGCTGGATTGGTTATGATGTTTCTAGGAATCCAGCTGCCCAGCCCTATCCTCGTCGGTATCAGAAACCTAGGAAGCATGACCGGCCCCCTATCCATGCTGATTACCGGGACGATCCTTGCCCAGGTCAGGCTAGGAGATCATATCAGAGACTGGACGATCTATTATGGGGCCATCACAAAGCTCGTCATCATTCCTTTGATCATATACACATGTACCCTTCTGCTAGGGAGATCGTCCCTGGTCTTGAACTCAGTTATTATAATGACAGCGATGCCTGCATCGACCATGACGTCCATCTTTGCCGAACGGTTTGCCGTAGAAGCAGAATACGCGGCAGTGATTGTGTCAGTAACCACTCTGCTCTCACTGATCTCCGTTACCGGACTCCTAAAACTCCTTCCCTAACGGCGCTAAAGATCGATACCTAACAGCAGTTTCACACCATAACCGACCAGAAAGGACAAGGCTGCTACCGATAGGCTGATGCTTGCCATCTCCACGAATTTCTGGGTAAAGGGTTGATCTAGAGCCACAGAAATGTAGTAGGTAAAGGTGTAGATCAAGGCCAACACAATCAGAAACATGATCCCTACTGCGTAAAGGTACCCTTGACTGGAGATCACAAAATAGGGAGCGACCAAGCAAGCAACCGCTAAGATATACATCACACCTGTATATAAGGAAGCCTTTGCGGCATTGGCGCTGCCCTCACTGCGAACAGAAAGGTATTCAGAAGACGCCATCGACAGTGCCGCAGATATACCTGTTATTAGTCCAGAAAGGGCCACAAGCTTTGTATTCTTTAGAGCGAAACTCAGCCCCACCAGGGTACCCGTCAGCTCCACTAAAGCATCATTCATACCGAGCACCATCGAGCCCACGTACTGC
The DNA here is from genome assembly GCA_012521295.1 of Bacillota bacterium. Taxonomy (GTDB): domain Bacteria; phylum Bacillota; class Limnochordia; order Darwinibacteriales; family Darwinibacteriaceae; genus JAAYMS01. The sequence goes on along the minus strand of JAAYMS010000073.1, from coordinate 15,422 downwards.
AGCCGCTCTTCATCTAGAAGATTAGCTATCTGCTCTTCGTGAAGCTCTTCTTCTACGGCAATCTTCTGTGCCTCAGGAATCTCATGGGCCAAGAGCCGGTAGATCTCCTGCGCATTACGCTCACCGCGCTCCATAATCTTGATGGCAAACGTGTAACCAAAAATGGCGCTTAGTACCATGAAGAAAAGCACCCTCCAGGTTTGCGGCCGCATTTTTTCCTGGGTATACTGCGACCAGAACTGGACATGGCGCGCCTCATCCCGGGCAATGCCTTCTAGAACCTGACGATCGGACTCTTTCTTCACCCTTCGCGCTAGTCTGAGATAGACTGCCTCTTCATTCACTTCGTTTTGCTGGAGCTCTCGAATTAGCCGATAGGATTCGGGGGAGAGCTTACAAGAATCTATCATTCGACACGCTCCCTTCCGGTTATGCTCCATAACTATGTAAGGAAGCGTTTTTCTGATACTCCCCAGATACTTAAAGGCGGCCGAAGCTTTTCGCCTGGCCGCCTTATCTTAGCGTAAATAGAAGCAGTAATCGAGGATAACTCGCCCTTCTTCATCAGGGTCGGTAAACCTCGGACAGTTATAACGCTCAAAGAACCAACCGCCGTAATCGATCTCCCAACCTTGTTCTTCTACTGCCCGCTCGCAGAGCGTGTGAACATCCATGCCGTAGAGTTCGCCCGTGTCTTCGCGCCCTTTCAACAAACAGACTGCAATATCACCGGCAGGGATATCAACGTAATCATACCCCTCTGGTACCTGCGTCTCATCCGTCGTAAAAACACCGATCCAATACTCGAACTCCGGCTCCATCCGCATACATCCAATGTAACCATTCATTTCGTCAGGCAGCTGAGTCAGCTGATCCAATGGGATAAAATAACCATTCTGGAACCATTCTCCCCACTTGTGGCCAAATCCGCCATACTGATCCCGATCCTGATTCGTGTAGCGCTTGCCCACCAGCCGGATCTTCGGAAGGCTTTCTCTGTAAACACGAACTAGTTCTGCCATGGGACACCCTCCCACATTTTTTGTTAGTATTTTCCACAGAACGCCATTTTCCTGCTGAGGTGCACCCAAGGCTTGGTTGATCTGCATATTTTTCAGTGTTATCCTTAAGCTAAAACCACGCCGCTCTAAATCCGAGAGGAGAATATGTATTGTATTTGTATTTCCTGGGCACGGGAGCAGGTAAACCTTCGCTGCGGCGCAATGTCACAAGCATCGCCCTGAAGCTGCCTGATCCAAGCCGTGAGGTATGGTTGTTTGACTGCGGTGAAGGGACCCAGCACCAGCTCTTGGCTTCCCCGTTTGGCCTGCACAAAATTACGAAGATCTTTGTCACTCATCTGCATGGTGATCATATATTCGGGCTGCCGGGACTGCTCGGAAGCCGGTCTTTTAGTACCGACGAGGTAGGTCTCGAAATATACGGCCCTCCTGGTATAGAAGAATTCATCGACTGCGCTCTCAAGGCAAGCGGTACCCATATCCGCTATCCACTTCAGATTCGGGAGATTGAACCAGGAGAAAAGCTGGACTTCGATCCATGGGTCGTTAAGACCACCCTTCTCGAACATGTACTTCCTTCTTATGGCTATCGCTTTGAGGAACCTGACAAGCCTGGACGCCTCCTGGTGGAAAAGCTGCAGGAGTTGGGTGTTTCCCCAGGCCCTATCTATCGCCGCCTCAAGCAGGGTGAAACAGTGGTTCTCGACAATGGGCAGGTCCTCAATGGACAAGACTTCGTAGGCCCACCTATCCGGGGCCGTCATGTAGTCATATTAGGAGACACACGCCGCTGCCGAAGCGCTGTCGAGCTGTCTAGAGAGGCCAACTTACTGGTGCACGAAGCCACCCTTGGAGCAGAACTGACAGAAAACGCCTATGACTACTTCCACTCTAGTACAGTAGATGCAGCGCAGACAGCTAAAGAAGCAGGTGTGCAGACGCTAGTCCTAACTCATATCAGTTCGCGATATCGCCCCCATGAATACGGCGAACTCTTAGCCCAAGCCCAGAACATCTTTCCTAACACTGTCATAGCGGAGGATCATGCTGCCGTAGAGATACCAAAGTCCATCGGGGAAGGGTTTTAGACACATAATCAGAATTCATATCGGGTATGTCAAGCGACAAGTAAAGCATAAGGAGAAAGTCCATGTCTAAAGTTGAAACGATTCTCTTGAGTTCTCTAGAGAAGGTATTTGCTGACGAAAGGCCGCAGGCAGCACCGTACAGCAAAGGAATGTGCCTGCGCAATGAAGCCTTTTCTTTTCAAGTAGCTTACAGAAGCGAAGGGCAGATCATCCGCCCACTTCGGGTTACGGTAGAATCTCCCCTTGCAGAACATATCAAGGTTTATAAGGTTGGCTTGATTCCGGTTGAATACCCAGTTACACCCGAACATGATGATAACGTGCTTCGTACTGCCCCGGGGTTGTATCCGGATTTACTAGAACCAATTGAAGATGTTCCCGCCATGGGAATGGCCGCTTTTCCTCACCAATGGCGTGCTCTTTGGGTTGCGGTACATAATCCAACTGGGTTTGAACCTGGAGTCTATCCCATTCGCGTCGCGCTAAGGAACAACGATGGGGCGGTCCTCAGCGAGGACGTATTTGAACTAGAAGTGCTTCCCGCCGAACTACCCGCGCAGAAACTGATCCACACCGAATGGCTGCACACTGACTGCATCGCAACATGTTATGGGCTTGAGATCTTCAGCGAGGACTACTGGCGGATGGTGGAGCAGTATGTGCAGATGGCGGTAGACTTCGGTATCAATATGATTCTAACGCCTATCTTTACTCCCCCACTTGATACCGACATTGGCGGTGAACGGCCCACTGTTCAGCTTGTGGAGGTAACAAAGAATGGCGATCGCTATTCTTTCGATTTCGCTAAGCTTGAACGCTGGGTTGCCATGTGCCGTAGGTGCGGAGTAGAGTACTTCGAGTTTTCGCACCTCTTCACGCAATGGGGTGCCTACCACGCTCCGAAGATCATGGCATGGGAAAACGGTGAGTTGAAGAAGCTTTTCGGTTGGGAAACCAACGCTCGCTCACCAGAGTACACAGGTTTTCTCGATCAATTTCTGCCTGCTCTGGTGGAGTTCATCGAAAGACACGGTATCGCCGAACGATGCTACTTCCATGTCTCCGATGAACCTTCTATATGGGATCTAGAGTCCTACGGGGCCGCCAGCGCAGCTGTGAAGAAGCATTTGTCAGGCTTCCCCGTGATAGACTCGTTATCTAACTTCGAATTCTATGAAACCGGCTTAGTGGAACATCCGATTCCTGCATCAGACCATATCGAGCCATTCCTCGAGAACAATGTTCCTGACCTATGGGCCTATTACTGCTCTGCTCAGCATCGCGACGTAGCACAGCGGTTTATGGCTATGCCATCAGCTCGGAACCGTATCTTAGGTATGCAGCTGTACAAGTTCGAGATCAAAGGTTTCCTGCACTGGGGCTTCAACTTCTACTATTCCCAGCAGTCGGTCCACAGGGTTGATCCGTACCGGGTGACGGACGGACTGTACTGGGTTCCAGCAGGAGATACCTTTGTGGTGTATCCTGGTAACGAGGGCCCTCTCCCCTCGCTCCGTCTGTTTGTCCTGAGAGAAGCACTGCAGGATCTCAGGGCCCTCGAACTCCTGGAAAAGGCTGTTGGGCGGGCTGAAGTTATGAGTATCTTAGAAGCCGATTTGGCTTCACCTATCACCTTTAAGGACTATCCCTGGTCAGCCGAATGGCTGCTCCGCATCAGGCAGACTGTGAATGAACGTCTCAAGACGCTCTATCCAACTTCTGAAAACTGACTGGTGTATAACCTGTAATAAGCGCCCTGCTTGGCAAGCAGCTCTTGGTGGGTGCCGACCTCGACAACGCGGCCTTGGTCGAGAAGCAGAATCTGATCGGCATCCCGAATCGTGCTCAGCCGATGGGCGACTATGATGCTGGTTCGACCTTTCATCAGTGCGCGCAGTGCTTCTTGGATACCCAGTTCAGTCCTGGTATCTACACTGCTGGTTGCCTCATCGAGGATCAAGATCGATGGGTCAGCGAGTATTGCTCGAGCAATGGCGAGAAGCTGCCGCTGCCCGTGGCTGAGGCTAGAACCGCTTTCGGACAATTCAGTATCGTAACCTTTAGGGAGCCGGCGGATAAAACCGTCGGCTCTTGCAAGTTTCGCTGCTTGTACGACTTCCTCGATGCTGGCGTCCAAACGGCCATAGCGAATGTTATCCGCGATGGTGCCGGCAAATAAGTATGTATCCTGAAGGACTACTCCAAGGTTCTTGCGCAGGCTTGTCTTTGTATAACTGCGGATATCAAGCCCGTCAACCAGAATCTGGCCTTGCTGTACGTCGTAATAGCGCGTAAGCAGATTGATGATGGTTGTTTTCCCAGAACCCGTAGCACCCACGATTGCGAGGCTGGATCCGGCAGGAACATGGAAGGATACATCATGCAGTACCGTCTTTCGATCAATGTAGGCAAAACTGACATCCTTGAAAGTAATCTCCCCGGAGGGATTTACCAGCTCTATCGCACATTCTTCATCCCCTGGTTCCTCTTCTTCATCGATAATCTCAAAAACCCGTTCCGCACTTGCGAGAGCTGATTGAAGGCCATTGTAAATGCTTGCCACTTCATTTAGCGGCCGGACAAACTGACGAGAATAGCTCAAGAAACTGGCGATTACCCCGACAGTAATCAGGCCCTTAACAGCAAGTACTCCTCCCACCGCTGCCACTGCCGTAAAGCCGAGGTTAGAAATGACGTTCATAATGGGCATTAAGAAACCAGACCAGATATCAGCTCTGATCCCAACGTCTTGAAGTGCCCGATTGATCTCAGCAAAGCTCTCAACTGCCTCTTTCTCGCGGTTGAAGGCCTTGACTTCTAGAAGGCCACTAACCATTTCTTCTACATGACCGTTCAGCTTTCCGAGGGCTGCCTGCTGCGAACGATATAAGCGCCTTGTCTGAGTCGTCACAGCTCTGCCAGCAGCATACACCAATGGAGTGGTAACAAGGCTTGCGACAGTCAGTGCGGGGCTGAGCATAACCATCATGATGAAAGAACCCCCGAGGGTAAGCAAACTCGCCATAAGATGTACGGCGGACTGGGCCACGGTACTGCTGACGTTGTCGAGATCATTGGCGATGCGGCTCATGATCTCTCCATGAGTGTGTTGATCGAAAAAGGATAACGGCAGAGTCTGCAGTTTGGCGAAAACGGACCGCCGCAGCACCAATACCACATGCTGCGAAACACCGGCCATGACATAATTCTGCCCGAAGCTTGTCAATGCCTCGACCAAATAGGCGATAAGCAGCACAAAGACTACGACTGATAAAGGGCGCAGGCCGCCGTTGAGGGCTTCAATGGTATCAACAGCTCGTCCAATCAAATAGGGAATGGTCAATCCAACAAGGCTTCCAAGGACAACTAAGACCGCCAAGGAAGCGAGTGCCCAGCGTTGGCCGCCGAAGTACAGCCAAAGGCGCCTAACGGTATTGCGTACGTCCTTGGCCTTCTCTACCGGCATCTCCCTCGAACGAAAGCCTCGCCGCATTACAGGCACCGGTGTGTCCTTTCTCCCTTTCGGCGACATCACACTGCCTCCTCTCGCCCTATCTGAGAATAATAGATATCCTGATACACACGACACTTCCTCAGCAGCTCTTCATGAGTTCCTAGACCTGCTATTTTCCCCTCATCGAGTACCAAGATCTTGTCTGCGTTCATAATGGAAGTAACACGTTGCGAAACGATTATGCATGTGACTCCCTCGACGAATTCAAACAGCTCGCTGCGCAGTTCGGCCTCGGTGATGGCGTCCAAAGCGCTGGTGCTGTCGTCCAATATGAGAACAGTAGGTTTCTTGACCAATGCTCGTGCGATAGATAGACGCTGCTTCTGGCCTCCTGACAGATTAACACCGCCCTGACCGACAAGACTGTCATATCCATCAGCCAAGCTCATGACGAAGTCATCGATCTGCGCCACCCTAGCTGCCGCACGAACCTCTTCGAGGGAGGCCCCCGCCCGACCCCAGCGGATGTTATCCAAAATAGTGCCTGTGAACAACAGGCTCTTTTGAGGTACATAACCAATCTGATCTCGCAGATGACCTGGATCCCACTCCGTCACATCAACACCATCGATGGTAATTCGGCCTGCCGTCGGCTCATACAGCCTAGGAATTAGATTAACAAGAGTCGACTTCCCTGAACCAGTTGACCCGATAACCCCCAGTGTCTCACCGGGGCGGCACGTGAAACTGATATCCTTCAGGATTGGTTCCCCTGTACTTCCTGCGTATGCAAAGCTGACATTGTAGAAAGAAATATCACCCTTCAGACTGGCCTTATATCCATCCGCAACCTGTGGGGTAGGATCTTCCTGCTCGAATACCTCAGTGATTCGTTCTGCTGATGCCCGCGCCCTGATAAATATGGAAAATGCGAAGAAAATCCGCATTATGGCATGAAGCATCTGCGTCAGATAGTTGACAAACGCGATGATTTTGCCAATCTCCATTGTTCCAGCTCGTGCTGACAATCCGCCAAACCAAAGGACAGCCGCGATACCCAGGTTGACGCTTAGGATAATTGCTGGCCGGAAAAAAGCCATTACACGTTCAGCCTGAACATGAGCGGTGCTCACATCTTGGTTAACTTCCTCAAAGCGATTTCGTTCATATGCTGCTCGGTTGAAGGCTTTGACAACCCGGACTCCCGCAAGGTACTCACGCAGTGCTTGGTTCACCCTGTCTACAGCCTGCTGAACACGGAGAAAGTACGGATAAGCTGTGCGCAGATTAAGAGCCACCAAAAGCGCTGCCGCGGGAAGCACTACTACCAATACGGTGGACATCTTCGGACTGAGATAAATCGCCATGGCGGCGGCACCTAAGCCCAAAATGGGAGCACGCAAAAACAGCCTCATCAGGCGATAGACAAAGTGCTGAACTTGCGTCACGTCATTGGTAAGGCGCGTAATTAGGGAGGCTGTCTCAAACTGACTCAGGCCATCTAGAGACAAGCGCTGGACCTTCGTAAAAAGGTCCAGCCGCAAGTCGGCACCAACGCCATGGGCTACATGGCTTGACAAGATATTCCGGCCTACAGCACATACAGCGCCGATAGCAGTGATCAATAACATCAGTGCTCCCAAGTTGAGCACTACTTGCAGATCGCGATTGGCCACACCAATGTCAATAATCTGGGCCATGACTGTCGGCTGCAGCAGATCACAAACCGACTCTACCACAAGAAACACAATAGCTGCGCCAAAGAGTTTCCAATACTTCGGCGCATACTTCCGCAAAAATCCCACTAAGAATCAGACCTTTCAAGCTTGCGGTGTTCCACATACATACAGCGATCTTGAACTACTACCAATCCACGCGCCTGTGCTCTCGCGGCAGCCTCTTCGTTAGTGATCCCAAGCTGCATCCAGAAGACCTTCACATCGTCCCGCTGCAGAGTATCCTCTAGTACCTGAGGAATGTCCTCTGAAGGCCGGAAGGCACAAACCACGTCGACTGTCTCAGGAATCTCAGCAATGGCCTTGTATACCTTCCGCCCGAGAATCTCCCCTTCAGCAAAGGGATTAACAGGATAAACGACGTAGCCCTGCTCGATCAAATACTTCGGCACAGTATGAGCTGGCTTCGATGGGTTTGTACTGAAACCAACGACAGCGATATGCTTGAGCTTAAAGATATCGCTCATAGAAACAGCGTTTGACATGGAACTACCTCCCCTTACCATTATTCAGCTGCTGGTTGAGCCCGATTCCTAGATAGTCAAACACAAGCTCACAGAACATACTGTTGGCCCAAGAAAACCATCCTCGGGTGTACTTAGCCGGATCATCGACATCAAAGCCTTCGTGCATAAAACCTGTACCACCATCGGTACGAGCCATTAGTTCTAAGAGTGCCCGTTTTTCGGATCGTTCAGTGCTGGTCAGTCCCTGGATCGCTAAGGCAATATGCCAAACATATCGGGGTGGAGTATGCGGGCTGCCAATACCCTGTGCCTGAGTTCCTTTATAGTAGTACGGATTGGTTTCACTGAGAATTAAGCGGCGCGTGTTAAGATAAACCTCGTCATCTGCTGCGGCATACCCAAGATAGGGAGCTGACAAAAGGCTTGGTACATTCGCATCATCCATGAAGTTGTAATTACCCAAGCCATCGGTCTCATATGCGTAGACTGTGCCGTGCTGTGGATGGTCTACTACGGCGTATTTCCTAATCCCTTCATCTATCTCACGAGCTAGCTCCCGGGCTCGGTTGGCAAGTTCAGCGTCATTAAGCACATTGACCGCTATCTCTTCGAGGTAACCTAAGACAACGACGGCGAACATATTTGAAGGAACCAGATAACCATACTGACAAGCGTCATCACTCGGCCTGAAGCCGGACCATGTCATCCCTGTATAACCGACCGGGGTTCCTCGCCCTTCATTGGGAAGCGTGTCACTCGGCACACAGTCAAACCGCTGGAACGAATAGCTGGACCGTTCATGGTTCTGCTCGGTTTCCCAGACCTCAAGAATCTTGCTGACAGCGGATGCAAAGGACTCATCGAAACAGTCAGTTCTGCCAGTGGCTTTCCAATAAAGGTAGGCCAGCTGCAGAGGATAGCACAGCGAATCCACTTCGTACTTGCGTTCCCAAATGAGAGGTGTCATCTCTGTCAGGTCATTTTGATGACCGCGCCCGTTAGGCTCGCGGTTAAAGGCATTGGCATATGGATCATGATTTATGTAATAGAACTGTCTCTTGATGATGCCCCGCACAATTTGAAGGGCCTTTTCATCGTCCACTATTAGGTAGGGCCTGAACTGAGCAGCCGAATCTCTCAGCCACATAGCAGGAATATCGCCAGTTACAGCAAATACAGAACCATCAGGCAGGACACCAATGGTCTGCTCGAGGGTATTTGAATAGCAGTTCTTGAATATCCGACAGATAGGGCTTTCTGAGCCAAACTCTGATTCGGCCATGGCAAAAAGCTCGTCTTGGGAAAACTTTCTGATCATTCAAATATGACCTCCCAATAGTTGATTACTAAACCACAAATATTTTCGCCTGCTGATGACACAAATCCTGCCCTCAACGTATATTGACAGCTGCGCGGATAGGGGCTAGGATTAAAGAATGTGAATGAAAGGGAGGTAAGCTATGGCAGCGACACAGTCTAGATCACTGTTTGCCCCGCGCGATATGACCGAAGGGGCACCATGGAAACGCATCGTTGAATTCTCGATTCCAATGCTCATCGGAAATGTGGCTCAGCAGTTTTACAACACGGCTGACTCCATCGTCGTGGGCCGTTTTATCGGGGATAATGCTCTTGCCGCTGTAGGCAGCGCAGGCCCAATCCTCAATCTACTCCTAGTTCTCTTCGTAGGTATCTCGGTAGGAGCAGGTATCATGGTCTCCCAGTATTATGGCGCAAAAGACCGGCAGAACCTGTCCCGGACCATTGGCACCTGTATAACTTTGACAGCAATCGCATCGCTGATAATCATGATTATCGGGCCACTCGTAACCAGGCCCTTGTTGGAGCTTTTGAATACTCCTCCATCCATCATTGACTGGTGTGCCGATTACCTGATTATCTTTTTCTTGGGAAGTGCCGGATTTGCCTTTTACAACATCTTCTCAGGGATACTACGAGGACTAGGTGACTCGCTATCCGCCTTGATTTTCCTGCTCGTAGCTACATTCTTGAATGTGGCCCTCGATATTCTCTTCGTTGCTTCGTTTGGCATGGGCGTTGGCGGAGTAGCGTTCGCCACCGTTATCGCTCAAATGGTGTCGGCAGTCCTTTGCTTAATGAAGCTGAAGAAGCTGAATGACAGTTTTGAACTAAGCTGGCCCATGCTGAAACTCACGAGCGAGCATTCCCTCAACGTAGTGCGATTGGGCCTGCCTTCGGGAGTTACCCAAGCGATCTTTTCTCTTGCCATGATTGTAGTGCAGTCACTGACCAACAGCTTCGGCGAGATGGTGATTGCGGCCAACGTTATTATCATGCGCGTCGATGGATTTGCCATGATGCCCAATTTCTCATTTGGCGCCGCCATGACTACTTATGCTGGCCAAAATATCGGTGCGGGACGAGTTGATCGCGTCGAGCAAGGCACCAAAGAGGGAACAAAGATCGCTGTAGCTGTCGCCGCTGTTCTTACAGTCACTATACTACTCTTTGGACATCATCTCATGGCTATCTTTACCGAAACTCAAGAACTCGTTGCCTTAAGTATGCGGATGATGCGTATCTTGGCTGTTGGTTATGTAGCGATGGCTGTCACCCAGTCTCTCTCTGGCGTAATGCGAGGCGCGGGTGATACCATGGGCCCTATGTGGATTTCTCTGATTACCACCGTGTTCTTGCGTGTACCCATTGCCTATGGTATTGCATATCTTACACGCAGCGAAGCATATCCGACAGGGCGCCCTGAATCAATCTTCATTTCGCTCTTGGTATCCTGGACCATAGGCGCAGTGATTACCGCCCTCTATTTCCGGAAAGGTACCTGGAAGAGCAAGGCACTCATTAATAAGAAGTAAGTGTTTCTTTCACAACAGGCCTGTGCAAAGCCAATGCACAGGTCTCTTTCAGTTGTGAGAAATGTTTGACAAATCGCTTCGTCGGGTTTATGATGGGATCAACTTGTGAAGTTCCATACAAAATCAAGGAGGTTGACCATGAAGCGTAAACTGCCCATCTACCTGCTGGTCATAGCGTATTTGCTTTCTCTGTACTCAACCGTCCTGGCCATGCCGGTAGACCCCGATTCACCATTACTGCCCATTGAGATGCGTATCCTCCCCAATGGACTGCGCGTAATCGTCAAGGAGATCCCTTCTTATCCGATCGCGACGATCAACGTTTGGGTCGATGTGGGAGCCAAAGATGATCCAGAAGGGCTCTCTGGTCTAGCACACTTTTTTGAACACCTAATATTCAAAGGAACGCCAAGCCGCCCCAGAGGTCAGATGGCTTATGCGATCGAATCGGTAGGTGGCTACTTAAACGCAATGACAAGTCTGGACTACACCACGTATTTCATCGTAGTCCCCTCTGAGTACGCAGCGTTGGCCATGGAAGTCCAGGCAGATGCTCTGCTCAACTCACTATTTGAGCAGACAGAGATCGATATGGAACGCACTGTTATCCATGAGGAGATTAGGCTGCGGCTGGACAATCCACAGACATATCTAGTGGATATGCTCCTGCAGTACCTCTTCCCGGATACTCCCTATGCTCGGCCTGTAATCGGTACTTTCGAAGAACTGGCTAACGTAAATCATCAAGAAATGGTCGATTTCCATGCTGCGTATTACGTACCGAACAACATGGTACTGGTTGTAGCTGGAAATGTTGACGCAGACCAAGTCTTCGCACAGGCAGAAGAGCTGTACGGCGGTATGCCTGCCAAAGCGATCCCGCAGCGTCCCTACGTCGCTGTACCGCGGCTGGAGGCTGTGACTACCCTTGAGGAAGAACGAAACGTAAACCAGAGCTATATTTTGATGGGTTACCCTGCTCCTGGGGCAAATGATCGCGATGCAGCAGCCCTAACTATGGCCGGAGTTATTCTGGGCCAAGGACGAGTATCGCGGCTTTATAAAGCGCTAATTGAAAAAGAACACCTCGTGAACAGCATCAGCGCTGCATACAATGGTTTTTCAGACATCGGTTTGTTTGGAATCTCTGCTATGCTGGAACCAGAAAACCTGGACCGCGTCGTTGAGATCATCCGTGAAGAGCTGGTAAGGCTTCAGACTGAGCCTGTTACAGATGCAGAGCTGTCTAGAGCGAAAACCCTAGCACGCAGCAGTTTGGCGTTTTCTAACCAATCAAGTTCGAACGTTGCCATGTTCCTGGGGCAGAAAGAAATCTACGGTGGCGTAATGAACGCAGTGAATCAAATTGCTATCTTAGAACACATTACAGCGGACGACATTATGCGGGCCGCACAAACGTATCTGAATCCTGATGCGTACGTCTTAGGCCACTTGCGGCCAGAGGGGAGGTAGTCTAAGTGAAAAAGCACTTTTACCATGTCGTATTCGTACTGTGCCTCACATTTGTACTTGCACTTCCGCTTCACGCCGCAGCGGCAGAGTTCAACTACACCGCTGATGTCGAAAAGGTTGTCCTGGATAATGGGCTGACTATCCTGCTTAAGGAGAACCCCGCGTACGACATCATTGCCATGAGTGTCTTGACCAAGGGAGGCTCAGTGCGTGATCCAGAAGGTTTGGAAGGCTTGACTTTCCTAACTGTGCGCAACCTTTTCTCGGGCACCACTAATCGTACCGGAGAGGATATCGTCGTCGAACTAGAATCTCTCGGAGTCCAGCTGCAGGCAACTGCATCCTACGATTATTCTGCTGTACTCCTGCAGGCTGTTCCTGCGGCTTTTGAGGAAGCACTGGCTGTTCTTCTAGACATGATTGAGAACTCCACCTTCCCGGTGGAGGAGTTCGAGCGGGAACGGAGCCTCGGCTTTGCCGCCCTGCAGAGCCTGTACGATGATCCAAGCAATGCGCTGATCTTAGAATTCTTGAGCTTTTTCTACGGTGAGCATCCTTACAGGTACTCGCCTTATGGTTCACCAGAAGGGCTGATGGCGATACAACCGGATCATGCCGCGAGCTGGAATCGTTACTTGTTCCAACCTGATCAGGTTGTGGTTTCTCTTGTGGGAAGTTTTGATAAAGAAGAACTCCTCGCTGTCTTGCGAGAGTCCTTTGGACGCTGGGAGAACTCCTTCACTGGTACACCAGAACCTAGATCAGAAGCAGAGTTCACATATCCTGCTGAAGATAGGCAGATGGTCTTTAACCTTCCTACCGAAGCAGCGTTCTTGATCATCGGGTATCCAGCCCCAAACACCTTTGCAGCAGACGCAGCCGCCATGGCAGTCATCAATACAGTGTTGGGCGAAGGTATGTCTTCACGGCTGTTTACTGAAATAAGAGACAAACGGGGCTTAGCATACACTGCCGTGTCTATCTACGATGAGCGGATGGGGCCATCGAGCCTGTTGACGTTCCTGGCAACCCACCCTCAGAATGTGGAGCAGGCTCGCGAACAAGTACTAGTTGAAGTGAGGCGTTTTGCTGAAGAGGGATTATCACAAGAAGAGATCGCTTGGGTAGCAGCGCAGAAGCGAGGGTCTTATCTCCTCAACAATGAGACTAATCTAACTCAGAGCGTCCTTTTGGGAGTCACAGAACTCATCGGTTTCGGCTACGGATGGGTCGATCAGTATATGGACTTCTGGGATAATGTAACACCTGAAGACGTCAAGGCTGCCGCCCAGAAATACTTCCAAAACTACACCGAAGTCTTAATTACACCATAAAAAAGGCACGGAGCTCAAGATATGAACATCTTGAGCTCCGTTTTTTTAGAGGTGGCGCAGCCGCCGGGACAGTTTCTGCAGTTCAATGAATGCAAGCATTGCTAAGCACAATCCGATAACGATCCACCACTGTACACTGGTTAACACGGCTAGTTCAAACAGCTCGCGCAGCGGGGGCACAAAAACCACGACCAGCTGCAGCAGCGTAGATGCTGCGAACCCTAGCCATAGAGCGGGGTGCTTAATGGGGTTAATCTGGAATATGCTGTGGCGTTCGCTTTGAAATCCTAGTGCCGCAAACAGCTGCGACAATGAAAGGGTAAGAAACGCCATGGTTGTCCCAACCGTGCCTTGGCCACCAAGCACGTAAGCAACAAGGGCTAAGAATGCCTCTGCTGCGCCGGTAGTTGCGATGCTTACCCAGTCCATCGTCTGAAGGAAAGGTGTGGAACGATCCCGAGGTTTTCTTTCCATAACATCGGGTTCGGCTGGTTCCATACCGAGTGCGATGGCGGGGAACGTATCAGTTACAAGGTTAATCCACAAGATATGGACTGGCTTTAGGAGGCCCCAACCCGCAATTGTGGCTGTTAAGATCGCTATAACTTCGCCGGCGTTGGAGGAAAGCAAGAAGCGCACAGTCTTGTGAATGTTATCAAAGATGCGGCGCCCTTCCCTTACAGCTGACACGATGGTAGCGAAGTTGTCGTCTGTCAGGACCATATCTGACGCTTGTTTAGATACATCAGTACCGGTGATACCCATACCAACACCGATATCCGCGCCTTTGAGAGCAGGAGCATCGTTTACACCATCACCGGTCATGGCTACAGTCTTGCCCTTGCTCTGCCAGGCAGCCACAATCCGGGACTTATGTTCAGGCGCCACTCGGGCATATACTCCGATCTCCTCTACCTGGTTTTGCAGTTCTTCGTCAGACATGGCCTCTAGTTCAGCACCAGTGACAGCTCGCATGCCAGGAGTAAGAATACCAATATCCTCAGCGATAGCTACTGCGGTCGTCTTGTGGTCGCCAGTAATCATGACAGGCTTAATGCCAGCTCTTCTCGCAAGCCTAATAGCTTCTTTCGCCTCAGGGCGGGGTGGATCGATCATGCCAGTTAGCCCAATGAATGTCAGGTCGTTTTCTACCGTTTCAGGCATGGAAAAGTCCGCCGCTTCACAGTCCTTGTATGCGAAAGCCAGTACCCGCAGAGCCTGTTGCGCCATGTTTTCATTGGCCTGCTCAATCGCAGAGAGGCTTTCCGGAGTCAGTTCCCGGGCCACTACTCCCGTGCCGTTTTGGAAAAGTTCGGTCTTACAGCGGCCTAAAAGCACATCAGGGGCGCCTTTTACGTATATGCGCATACCCTTTCCACTCGGGTGCTGAACCGCTACTGTGGACATCTTCCTATTAGAATCGAAGGGTATCTCACCGAGCCGCTCCCGATTGCGAATCTCTTCGGGTGTCCAAGCCTGCTGCTTTAGTACATAATCTATGAGAGCCGTTTCGGTTGGGTCTCCAATAGCTTCACCGCTGCCGTTCAGCTTAGAGTCGTTGCACTCAGCCATTACATTCATCAGCAGCTGCTCATCAACGGTCCAAACCTGGGTAACGGTCATACGGTTCTGGGTCAGGGTTCCGGTTTTGTCAGAACAGATAACTTGCGTGGAGCCCAAGGTCTCTACCGCCGGAAGTCTTCTGATGATGGCACCTCTACCTGCCATACGAGACATACCCATCGCCAACACAATTGTCACAACGGCCACTAAGCCTTCTGGAATTGCTGCAACAGCAAGGGATACGGCTGTTAAGAACATCTGCAGCGGCTCATTGCCTGCTGTTAAGCCGATTACAAAAACCAGTGCGGCAATTGCCAAAACGCCGATGGAAAGGAGGCGCGATATCTGGTTGAGTTTTTCCTGTAATGGAGTGATCTCTTTCTCTGTAGACGCCAGCTGGTCAGCAATGCGCCCCATCTGCGTATCCATC
>JAAYMS010000072.1 GCA_012521295.1 Bacillota bacterium | reverse complement strand
GTTGCCGGCGGACCCCTTCATACACGTCTCTTCTAACAGGATCATCTGCCTGAAGAACTGTACATAGAACCTTCCCATTGACTTCGCGGATCCATCGTTGATGGTTACCCCTCTGTCGTTCCATCTCAGCCCCAGCACGCCGCAACATCTGCTGTATCTTCCTGAGAGGGATGTCCCCGGGTAACCTAAAAGGCACAGCTGTGTTCCTTTTTCCACATTATCCTCGAAACGACCGAACGACTTTCCTGAAGACGCTGCAACCGTTGGTACAAATCGAAACGCAGTTTCCTCAGCCAATAATGAGGAACAGGGACGATTCTTACATCCTTTCCAGCTCTTAGCGCCTTCTCCAATCCCTCTAGATATAGGTCAATCGCCTTGGTCATCTCGCTCTTTACATTCTCCAACTTGGGTGATGTAATTATGATGCCTAACTCTAGACAAGTAGCGACCCAAACATCACCCTTCTTAACTGCTTCATTACGAAGAATCATCGTATCATCCAAAGAAATCCCCCCGTCTACAGAAATAATCAGATTCCCTTGGACCTCTATGTTTGTTTACTTCGTCTCAGAGTCAACAATTCCTTCGAAATTAACAAAATCTACTCCCTTTAGCCTTCCCTATACAGATCATAATACTCTAACCAGCTTCGTCGGCTACCCCGCAAGCCACACCTTCATCACCTGCTCCGCTTTGAACTCCAAGAGCTTGGCGGCTTGGTCCATAGACTCTTCTAGAGTCATGGGGCCGTTGGCAACAGCAAAACAGGCGGTAATGCCGTCATCATACATCGGTTGAGTATCCAGTTCAACCGAACCAGCCAGCACAACCACTGGGATCCCCATCGGTTTGCAAGCCCTGGCTACTCCTATCGGTACCTTCCCATAAGCCGATTGAGCATCTAACTTCCCTTCTCCAGTGAACACCAGATCTGCTGTATCCACCGCAGCCCGGAAATTGACCGTGTTCAGTACCAGCTCAATTCCGGACACGAGCTCCGCTCTTAAGAAGGCCAGCAATCCTGCTCCTAATCCGCCGGCAGCACCGGCACCAGGGACTGATTCCACATCGATCCCTAGGTCTTTCCGAATCACTTCAGCGTAGTTGGCAAGGGCCTGATCGAGCTGCTCCACCATTTTCGGTGTCGCACCCTTCTGCGGCCCATAGACAGCCGATGCCCCCTGAGGCCCTGTCAGGGGATTTGTCACATCGCAGGCAACCTGGATCTTCACGTTGTTCAGCCTCGGGTCTAGCTCCGAGACGTCAATTGACGCAAGTCGTGCTAATTCAGCTCCACCCAACCCAAGGCTGTCTCCGGCACTATCCAACAGCCGCACACCCAAAGCCTGCGCCATCCCTGCTCCCCCATCATTGGTCGCGCTGCCGCCTAACCCAATGATCAAGTGCCTGCAGCCCAAGTCAAGCGCAAGGCGGATCAGTTCTCCCGTCCCATAGGTTGTTGTCAAGAGGGGGTTGCGCTCTTCCTCCGGTATCAGGGTGAGCCCCGAGGCCTGTGCCATTTCAATCACAGCTGTCTCGCCATCGCCCAGGACACCCAGCTTAGCCCAGACTGGTTCCCCTAAGGGGCCCATGATATGGAATTCATGGTAGGTACCATTGGTCGCTTCCACCAGCGATTCCACGAGCCCTTCGCCGCCATCAGAGAGGGGCAGGAGCACGGTTTCGCAGTTCGGGGCAGCCCGCTTTACACCACGCTCGATTGCGGCAGCTGCTTCCCAAGCTGAAAGGCTCCCTTTGAACGAATCAGGCGCAATGACAACACGCACCTAGGCCGAAACCTCCACATCCACTGCCATCAGCTTCTGGAGGTACTCGCGAAACGCCGGGCCCAGATCGGCGCGCTTGAGAGCGAGCTCCACAGTCGCCTGTAGGAAACCGAGTTTATCACCCACATCATAGCGGCGCCCGACAAAGTCCAAGGCATACATGGACTGCTGAGTAAGCAGCGTCTTGAGAGCATCGGTCAGCTGAATCTCGCCGCCTTTACCAGGCTGTGTTTGAGCCAAGATGGGGAAAATCTCTGGAGTAATTATGTACCTTCCCAAAATAGCCACATCGGTGGGGGCTTCTTCGGGAGCTGGCTTTTCGACCAAATCTGTTACCTTGTAAAAGTCAGCGCTCAGCTGCTCCCCGGCAATGATTCCATACTTGCTCACATCACTGTGGGGAACAGTCTGCACACCAAGAACGCTGGAACCTGTTTTCTCATAAGCATCAATCAGCTGTTTAAGACATGGATAGTCTGGATTGTACACCACGTCATCGCCTAAAAGGACGGCAAAGGGCTCATTCCCGACGAAACTCTCCGCACAGGCGATGGCATGCCCTAAACCTCTAGCTTCATGCTGACGCACATAGAAGATTTCCGCCAGATCAGTGATAGCCTGCATTTCTGCCAGCAGTTCATCCTGGCCGCGGGACGCAAGATGCACTTCGAGCTCTACAGCACGGTCGAAGTGGTTTTCTAGAGAACTCTTTCCCCGGCCTGTGATGATTAAGATCTGCTCAATCCCCGACTGAACCGCTTCCTCAATGATGTACTGAATGGTGGGCTTGTCCACTAGGGGCAGCATTTCCTTGGGAACCGCCTTCGTCGCCGGTAGAAACCTGGTTCCCAAACCTGCTGCAGGAATTACCGCTTTTCTGATTTTCACCGCTCGTCATCCTTCCTTGGAATGTTTTTCTACGAAACGGCCTATGCGCCGCAGAGCTTCCTGAAGACTCTCTAACGAATAAGCATATGAACAGCGTACAAAACCCTCCCCGCTTTCGCCAAAGGCAGTACCAGGAACCACTGCAACATGCTCTTCCATCAAGAGCTTGGTGCAGAACTCCTCAGATGTCATGCCTAAATCGCTGATCCGGGGAAAAACATAAAACGCACCCCTCGGTTCAAAACAAGATAATCCCATCTGCCTAAAGCCATGAACTAAAACTCGCCTTCGCTGGTCATACTCTGCCACCATGCGCTGCACATCGGGCATACCGTTGCGCAGGGCTTCGACCGCGGCATACTGGCTGATGGTCGGTGCAGACATGATGGTATACTGGTGAATCTTGGTCATAGCACCAACCAGCTCTTCTGGCCCAGCTGCATACCCCAGCCTCCAGCCCGTCATGGCGAATGCCTTCGAGAATCCGTTAATCACCAAAGTCCGATCATACATACCGGGGAGTGCAGCCATGGAGGTATGCTCTACTCCATAGACCAGCTCGCTGTAGATCTCATCACTGATTACCAGAATGCGGTGCTGACGCAGGACTTGCGCGATCTTCTCGAGATCATGACGCTCCATCACCGCTCCAGTGGGGTTGTTAGGATAACACAGAATAACCGCCTTGGTCTTTTCATTGATGTAGGGAACCAAATCCTCGGCTGTCAGGCGAAACTCCCTGCTCTCATACGTGGGAACGGGAACCGGTGTCCCACCTGCCATCACAACGCTGGGCAGGTAAGACACATAAGTAGGCTCAGGGATGATCACCTCATCACCTGGGTTGATGATTGCCCGCAGCGCCAGGTCAATAGCCTCACTGCCCCCCACCGTCACCAAGATCTGTGTCTCCGGGTTGTACTGCAGGCTAAACCGGGTGTCGAGGTAGCGGGAAATCTCCTGTCTTAGTTCTAAGAGCCCGCGATTAGCCGTATAGGTCGTCCGTTTTTTCTCTAGGGCATAAATGGCTTCATCCCGGATATGCCAAGGGGTGGCAAAGTCTGGCTCCCCCACCCCCAGAGAAATCACGTTTTCCATCTGATTGGCAATGTCAAAGAATCGGCGGATACCCGACGGTGCAATCTGCTGGACTTTGTGACTCAACATTTCCTTGATCATAGCAGTATATTCGGCCTTTCATCAGTTTCGGGCTGTTCAAAGAGGCGCCCATTCTGCTTATATTTTTTCAAAACAAAGTAAGTGGTACAGCTGACAACCGACTCCATCACAGCCAGTTTCTTGGCAACGAAGTTTGCAATGTGCTGCATGGTCTGCCCCTGTACTAATACCATTAGATCAAATTCGCCCGAAAACAGAAAAACTGCCTGTACCTCTGGGAATTCGGCAATGCGCCTTGCAGTCTGGTCGAAACCATGCCCCCGCTGCGGTGTTACCTTGACCGCAATCTGAGCTTCGACCAGTTCTCGATCAGTCTTTTCCCAGTTGATTAGGGTGTTGTAACCGACGATAACGCCTTCTTCTTCAAGGCGGTTGATCTCTTGTTGTACTTCTTCTTCTGGGATACCGAGCATAATCCCAATCTCAGCTGCCGAAAACCGGCTGTCTCGTTCTAGGATATCAAGGATTTTCTGACGCACGCTGTCTACGCCTCCACGGTCAAATTTTGATTAGAGTATCATTCGACGTTTATTCCCTAAGTCCTGGAAATTAGACCTTGAAAACTATTGACACAATTATCAGAATATTGTAGTATATACATGCTAGCAGAATTGGGCCCATCAAACAGGAAGGAGAATTGCATGCGGAAGAAACTCGCGTCTTTCGTCGTCTGTTTCCTTGTTCTGACCCTGCTGGTAGGAGCCGTACCAGTCGCGGCAAGCTCCCCTTTTGGCCCCGGCGCGGTCCCGCTCACCACGGATGAGATGGAAGAAATCGATGGCGAATTCAGCCCTGTTGTGACATCAGTCATCGCAGGTTCGCTCGTCAGTACCGCGTCGTACTTAATCACTACCCCATCGTCGGAGTGGAGCTTTGCTGGGGCTGTAAGGAACGCTATCGCGGGAGCGGTGAGTGGTTTGGTTGGTTACTTAATCCCGTAAAAGCGAAGAGAAGTGTGCCCGCCGGCAGCACACTTCTTC
>JAAYMS010000071.1 GCA_012521295.1 Bacillota bacterium | reverse complement strand
GTCATTCATCCAATAAGCCTGCGGGCTGAAATGATAATGCAGGCGATACGTATCGACTACTTTGGCCGATCCTTGGCGAACACTTGTATCTGCTTTATGAAGTAATGCTTCGTGTCGAGATCGCTTATGCATGTCTAAGCTTTGATTGCTCCTTCCATCACGCCCTTAATAATGTGCTTCTGCAAGAACGCATAGAAAATAATTACTGGTAGTATGGTGAGTGCTAAAGCCGCCATGAGAAGGCCGTAATCAGACGTATAGGTACCATGGAAGTAGAACGTAGTGAGCGGCAGTGTGCGATTCGACGGTGATATCAAGACCAGCGAGGGCAGCAAGAAGTCATTCCAGATCCACAACACATTTAGGATAATCAACGTTATCGTTGTCGACTTAAGCAGCGGAAACACTATCTTAAAAAACACCTGAAGACGAGAACATCCATCGATCAAGGCTGCTTCTTCGAGCTCCAGCGGTATACTCTTGATAAATCCATGGTAAAGGAATACTGCGAAGGAAGTGCCAAAACCGAGATACATGTAAACCAGAATCCAGCGGCTGTTGAGCAGGTTGAGCCCTCCGTAGATCTGCACCAGCGGAATCATAATCGCCTGGAATGGGATCAGCATCGCAGCCACCATGGCAAAGAACATCACTTTATTGAAAAGCCAGTTGGTACGGACAAACAGGTATGCGGTCATGGCTGAGAACACAGCGATCACAATCACGCTGAAAACCGTGATGATCAAGGAGTTCACGAAAGCTGAGACAAAGCCCATCCGATTGAAAGCATTAATGAAATTGCTGAGAGACCAAACCTGCGGGAGGCCGAAAGGATTGGACAGAATCTCTCGGCGGCTCTTGAACGCATTTACTGCCACAAAGGCAAACGGCGACAGATAAACAGCCAGAAGTGCGTATAGGCAAACGGTCTTCAAAATCGATCCAATGCGCTTTAGTGCTTTCACTACGCTTCCACCTCCAGCTTCTTGCTGAAGTAGACCTGCGTCACACTGATTGCAGCCACGAGCAAGAATAAGAAGAAAGCCTGCGACTGGCCGACTCCATACTGCTGCGCGAGAAATGCCTTCTCGTACACATGCATACTGATCAGCTCACTAGTCTTAAAGGGGCCGCCTTGAGTAAGTGCCAAGTTCACATCATAAACCATGAATCCCCTCTGAATGGTAAGGAAAACAGTAACGATGAACGAAGGCACCATCAAGGGCAGTATCAGCATCCGCAGACGCTGAAACCCATTGGCTCCGTCTATTCTAGCTGCCTCAATCAGGTCCTTAGGAATATTGACAAGCCCAGCAATGAAGATAATCATCATGTAGCCAGAATACTGCCACACCGAAACGATAACCAAGGTCCAAAGAACTTTATCAGGATTAGTTAACCAAGAGTAAGACAAGAAGCTTATGTTGAGTTGACGCCCGATGAAAACCAGGATATTCGAAAAGATGAACCGCCAAACAAGCCCAAGTATGATTCCGCCGATCAAGTTAGGGACAAAGAAGCCGGTTCTGAGGAGGTTCTGTCCGGGTACCTGGTCACCTGTGAGAATATAAGCCAGAATAAAGCCGAGCGTATTGACAATCACTACGGTATAGGCCACATATTTGACGGTGAGAAGAAAAGAACGCCAAAAAGCATCATCTCTAAATACAGTCACATAATTGCTGAAACCGACAAAATCATACGCCTTAGCGATACCATCCCAGTTAGTAAAAGTTAAGTAGATTCCAAACAGAAATGGTAGGATGATTACCGTCAAGAAAGCAAGAGTGGTCGGGCCAGCAAAAATAAGATAAGTCTTGAGTTTATCAATGAATCTCTTTTCCAGGGCCAGCACTCTCTGCACCTCACTTTTCGTACAAACAAAAAAGGCGGGGAACATTAAACAGCGATCTACTCGCTGTTTAATGTTCCGCACATCCTTCTACGTCTCGTTATTTCCCAACACCCTGCCAGTATGCTTCTACCTCAGCAAAGAAAGCAGCCCGATCAATGAAGTTAGACAGATACTTCTGCATAGAAGCTCCAACGTTAGCCCAGTGATCAGGAGGCAGGTTCAGAATGAAGTTCATGGTCTTGCCTTCTTGGATGTATTCCATGATAGATGCGGATAATGGATCGTTAGGTGCAATGGTGATGTTGCTGAATGCCGGAATAATGCTGGCATCCTGCACAAAGCGTCTCTGACCTTCTGGATCGTAGACCAGCCAGTTCAAGAAGTCCTTAGCTGCCTGCTGTTGAGCAGGAGAGTTTTGTTCTCCGTCCAGAATGAAGTACTTGGTGACACCGACAGGAATCTGGGTGTTGCCCAAATCTGTTGGATCGTTGCTGATTGGTACAGGGAGGAAACCAAATTGTCCGCCGGTAGTATCAAAGTCAGCGATGCCCGGCCAAGCCCAGTTACCCTGGAACCAGACGCCTACTTCTCCTTCACCGATCAGCTGAGTGCCGCGATCGTAGGTGCTGGCCAGTGGGTCAAGCCTGTCATAGTTGTATTCCTTCATCAGGTCAAAGGTGTCGAGCAAGCCATTGGCAACAGCGTTGTCTGCAAGCTTAACAGTACCATTCTTCAGGCCTTCCAGGAACGCGTTAACCTCTGCCAAATCCGGGGATTGCCCAGAGTACGCCAGGGCGAAGAAGTGGGCACCTAAAGACCAATCTTCGGGGCCGATGACGATTGCGTTATTGCCGCTGTTTTCGATAGTATCAAAAAGCTCTTTTAACGCATCGCGGGTGTTGATGGTAGCCGGGTCAAATTCGCCGCCTACAGCTTCATTCAAGACAGCCTTGTTGTAGATGAATCCATAACCCTCAACAGTTACTGGGAAGGCCAAGATTCTGCCGTCTTCAGCTGTAGCCATATCGAGGCTGTTTGGAATGGCATCTTTCACCCATTTTTCATCATTCAGAGCAAGTGCCCGATCTTGGAACAGCAGGACGTCTCCTGCATCCAGCATCAAGATAGCTGGGGCATTACCGGACGCATACAGAGCGACTGCACGCTCAAAGGGGGATTGGCCCACAGGTGCTGCAATAACTTCGACAGTCACTCCGTCTGTGATACTGCTGTAGTATGCAGCAATTTCTTCAAGTTGGGTCTGAATCTCTCCCTTGGAGTTGAGGATAGTGATGTGAACATCTTGAGCAAGGACAGCAGGACTAAATGATGCGAGGACCAACACCAAAACCAACAAGCACAACCCTAACCCTGTTCTCTTCACAATGTTTCCTCCTTTTTAATTTATGTTTGACACATGCCTTCTTTAAGTAAAATTGTACCACATTGCTGAAATATGTCAACCGGTTAGCACATGAGAGAAATAATCTGTTACCCCAAGTTTAAGCGGCGTTCTTGCTGTGCATCTTGATCCCAATATGTGATAGCAAATTGATGATGCTTAAGATCAGCATCGAGAACAGCCTTGTAGGCATCCTTCTGCCAGGCCATCAGCAGACTGTGATCACCATTTGGTTCCACTGAAAACTGACCATCAAAAGCTGGATAAGAGTTGCGGAACCGCATCAATTCAAAGAGCTTCTTCACAACTGGGCGTTCTAGATTGGCTTCGGCCTCCTCGAGGCTGTAATAGTGCCGATTGATGTTCCGCCCTACCTTGGTCTTCTCCAAAAGATCGATGTCGTTCTCGCCTGCCAATAACCCTACATAATACACCTGCGGAATCCCAGGGCTGAAAAACTGAATCGCCCGAGCCAGCAGATAAGCGTCATCGTTGTTCCCTAAAGCCGAGTAATAGGTGCAGTTAAGCTGATAAACATCAAGATTGTTGTAAGCCATCGTGTTATAGATAGGCTTCACATTGGCACCACGGGAGAAAAGATACTCTTTGGTCGTTTCGATCTCATCATCAGTGAGAAGGTCCTTTACATCAACAACGCCAATACCGTCGTGTGTGTCAAGAGTAGTGTACTGCTTATGAGGACAGATCTGGAGCCAATGGAGCAGCCGCCGATTGTCGCCTGTATAGAGACTGTACAAAAGCAGCATTGGGAGGGCAAAATCGTATACCCAATAGCCCTTTTCAGCCAGTTTGAGCTGGATGGTGTAATGTTCGTGGATCTCAGGCAAGATCTCAACGTCATACGGTTTTAAGATATCCTGGGCGAACTCCAACAGCTCCCACACTTCTGGTTCCACAAAGAAGCAGTTCGTTCCGAGCTTCTTGATAGCATAAGCAAACGCATCAAGCCGGATAATTGAGGCCTTCTTCTCAGCAAGAAAGATCAACGTGTCGCGGATGAAATCGCGGGTTATCTTGGAGTTGACGTCAAGGTCGATCTGCTCTTCGTCAAATGTGCACCACACCCTTTCGGTGGTACCATCTGCAAATTTCACGTCCACAAATGGCGCTCTTGGCTTACGGCGATAAATCTGGAGAATATCCTCATCAGTAGGCTCACCATTTGGCCAAAGGTCTTTGATCCTTATAAACATATCCCGATATTTCGATTCGTCCTTCTTTGCTTTGAAGTCTTGGAAGAAGCTGGACTGACGGGATATGTGGTTGATCATAAAGTCCACCATAAGATCGTACTCAGAACCGATCTCCACAATATCGTCATAAGTCCCATAGGCTGAATCAACCACGCGATAGTCAATCGGGGCAAATCCTCGATCCGCCGAACTAGGATAGAAAGGCAGAACGTGTACACCACCCACAACACCTCGCAGATGGTTCTGCAGCATATACTTAAGCTCATGAAGATTCTTACCCAAGCTATCTGGATAAGTAATCAGCATTATCTGATTGCGCAGACTCAAGGTTACTTCCTCTCCTTTGTCGAATACTCATAAGGCCAACTAGCATAATACTGTTTTCGATTATGTTAATTTACTCCCTACTACCATTAAATTACCACACAAAGAAATATAGGTCAACCGGTTGACACAAGAGGGCGTTTATGCGCTTAACTAGCGTTATGTACTAGGATATGGTAGAATTATTGTAGGCTGGGGGGAAAAACTACAAGCCTCAGACTAAATAAGGTGGATGAATGTTATGAGAGGAAGGACAACCATCAAGGACGTGGCCGAGCGGGCCGGGGTATCCGTGACAACGGTTTCCCGTACCCTCAATAACCGCGGCTATATTAGCGAAATGACACGCCGCAAGATATACAAGGCCATGGAAGAACTTGACTACCAACCCAACGAAGTTGCCCGTTCTCTGTTTCGGCAAAAGACAAATATTATTGGTCTAATAGTACCAACCGTTGCCCATCCGTTTTTTGGTGAACTAACATCACACATCGAAGCCTATGCATATTCCCGTGGCTACAAAGTGCTGGTCTGCAACTCCCAATTAGACGCTGCCAAAGAGCAGGACTATATCTGGATGCTGCGGCGCAATCAAGTGGACGGCATAATTATGGCCAGTCATACCCTTGATGTAGAGGAATACAAGAAACTCAACCTGCCGATAGTGGCCTTCGATCGCTTTATCTCCAAGAGAATTCCATACGTTACTGCAGACAATTACCGTGGGGGAAAGCTGGCAGTCGAACTTCTGCTCGAGCGAGGCTGCACCAAGATTGCTCACATGTGCGGCAGCCTAGACCTAGATATGCTCGCTAATCAGCGCCATCAGGCCTTTATTGATGTAGCCGAGAATAATGGCATTCCATATTTCACTGTGGAGACAGACATAAACGTTTTTGAGATCAACGAATATGAGGCTCTGCTCACGGAGCTGTTAACCGATCACCCTGACATCGACGGCCTCTTCTTAAATAGTGATATCATGGCCATCGCGGCGATGAAGGTGTGTCATAAGCTTGGCAAACGGATACCCGACGACATTAAAATTGTCGGATATGATGATGTGTTCATCGCATCGCTTGTTTCACCTCAGATCACCACTGTGCGCCAACCAATCGCGGCCATGGCGGAACTGTCAGTGAGATTGATCGAAGATCTGGTCGATGGAAAATCCGTAGCTGCGGAAAACTGCCTGCCCGTCGAATTGGTAGAGCGAGGTACTACATGACAAAAGAGCCCGGGATTACCCGGGCTTTAAAGCTAAATGCGGCGGTCTTACCGCTACTCCTTGATACCTCCCAGTGTCAAGCCATGCACGAAGTACCTCTGCAGGAATGGATAGACAATAATGATAGGAACACTGACAATGATGGTCATAGTTGCCCTGATCGCCCTGGGCGTGACCGTATTTGTGGTTCCTGATGCTGCTCGAGATAAAGCCTGCAGCAGTGATCCTGACATGGTGTTCGCACTCTGCAGCACCTTCATAAGCTCATACTGCAGTGTGCTGAGTTCGGCACTAGCTGAGTTGTAGAGGAAAGTATCAAACCACGCATTCCAGTTATCAACCGCAATGAAGAGGGCAATGGTGGCCAAAACAGGTTTGCAGAGAGGCAGAATAATCTTGACAAAGATCGTAAACTCCCCTGCTCCGTCGATGCGGGCTGACTCCACGTAGCTGTCTGATAGGCCAGCTATATAAGTACGAATCACGATAAGATTAAACGCTGACACCAATCCTGGTATCACATAAACCCAAAAGCTGTTCGTCATGCCTAAGGACCGCATCAAGAAGTATGTGGGGACCAACCCACCGTCAATATACATAGTTAAGACATAGACAAACGAGACAAACCTTCTGAGAACGAACTCTCTGCGGCTGATAATATACGCTGCCATCGCTGTACAGAATGTACCCAACAGCGTAGACAAAACGGTTCTGGCCGTTGAGACAAGTGCAGCGTGGTAGATCTGGTTACGGGTGAGCAGAGTTTGATAGTTGTATAGCGTAAACTTTCTCGGCCAGAGGCCGATCCCTCCTCTAGAACTGTCCATGGCGTCATTGAATGAGACGGCCAGAGTATTTAGGAACGGATAGAGGGTCACTATCACCAAGAAAATGAGACTGATATAGATAATCGTATCTAGGATTCTATCCTCCCAGGTTTTGCGCCCAATCCGGTTCATTCTTTCACCCCCACATGGATTCCCTACACATCACTAGACCAGTCGTTCTTGGCCCCACCGCTTTGCCAGCTGGTTGGCACTGAAGACCAGGATGATACTAACTACGCTGCGGAAAATCCCAACTGCGGTGGCGAAAGAATAACGCATCATCTTGATCCCGTAGTCGAGCTCATAGATGGTAAATACCCGAGCGTAATCAATCACCCTACCATTTTGGAGCAGATATTGCTGCTCAAAACCAGAGCTCAGGACCCAACCCAAGTTCATGATCAAGAGAACACTGATAGTGGGCCGAATAGAAGGCAGAGTGATATACCAGATCTGCTTCAGCCTGCCTGCTCCATCGATCATGGCGGATTCATATAAGGTAGGGTCAATCCCGGCGATGGCTGCAAGATAGATAATGGCTCCCCAACCGACCTCTTTCCAGACATGGGAGGCTCCGATGATCCACCAAAACAGCGCCGGTATACCCAAGAACATGATCGGTTCCTTGATTATACGGAGCTTCATCAGAACTTCGTTAACAATACCGCCATCGGTAGATAAGGCATCTCTCACCAAGTTAGCGGCAACTACCCATGATATAAAGTGGGGCAGATACGATATTGTCTGAACGACCTTCTTAAATCGGATGCGGCGTACCTCAGTCAACATGAGGGCCAGAATGATTGAGCTGACGGTTCCGAACACCAGTTTAATGATGCTCATGGCTAAGGTGTTTCGCAAAACCTGATAGAACACGGGGTCATTGAACAACAGCCGGAAGTTCTCAAAACCTACCCAGGTCTGCTGAAAGATACTCTTACCTGGCCAGTAGTTCTGGAAGGCCATGAGCCATCCCCAAATGGGTACATACCTAAAAATGATGACATGGGCCAAGAACGGAATCGTCATCAGTATGAGCACCTTTTGCTGCTTTACACGATGCCAAAAGGTGCCGCGCTTGACTGTACCTACTGACGTATTCATATGTTCTCATCTCACTTACTTTAGATTTTGGCGTAAAAGGGGTGCCCAAGAGCGCCCCTTTTACGCCTAAGACCTGAAACCTGAAGTATTACCAGTTCTCCATGCGCCAATCGATGCCTTCTTGATATACCTTCATCTGTTCAACCATGAGCGGCTTAATGTCTCTGACGTAGTTCTCCCAGATACGCTCAAACTGATCTGGCGAACTCATCACAAGCTCAGGAACATAGCGATGGAGAACGTCCTTCATTCTTGTCTCCTCGATATGTGCTGGTGAGCCAGCGGGCATTGTGATTGTCCAGAGTGGGAAGTACTTCTTGAAGATCGGCTCATTGAACAGATCCGAGAAGGACTTCACGCCGTAAGCATCCATTACTTCCTTCTCTGAGTCAGTGCTGTCACTGTAGATCAAGTGTGGCTGCGTGTCAGGGAAGAACATGTTACCATTCTCATCAAGGCCTCTCAAGCTTGGGAAGGCGTTGAAGAAGTATGGTCTTCCGAACACGTTCTGGACCCAGTCAGGATCCCTGAAGAGTTCGAGCTGTTCAGGTGTGCGGTAATACAGGCCGTTCTCGTCTACTTCATAGTGTACACCTTGGATACCCCATTGCAGCAGGCGTTGGGTATCTTCTTTGATCAGGTAATCCAGGAACTTGATGGCTCCCACTGGATCTTTACACTTGATGCTGATTCCCATACCCTGTGTTGGCTGCACATATGGAATATCCCGTTGACGTTCTTCAACCAATGGATCAATTACGATTGGCAGAGGAACAAAGATGCTTTCAGGATTGTCACGCAGCAGATAGTTCTGTGCTTCTTGGATCTGCCAGAACTGGTTAAATGTACCCAATACACGGCCAGAGCTCAGTTTCTCAATGTACTGGTCGTAGTTCATGATAAAGGTTTCTTTATCTACGACACCCTTGTTGTACATATCATTGAGCTTCTTGTAGTACTGCTTAGCAGTTGGAGAAGTGTGGTACTCTGTTACGACATAGCGGTTACCCTGCATAACAGGTACGAACTCGCCCTCATTTGGATAACCCATCAGATGCTGAGGCACGTTGGTTGTGGCAAAGCTGCGCCAGCCATCAAACAGGGTGAGATAACCGATAGTGGGCTCGCCGTCGATGGTAGGATGCTTGGCCATGTAATCTTCGATGAGTTGGAAGTACTCATCCAGAGTCTTAATTGTTGGCCAGCCAGCTTCCTTCAGTACCCGTTTGTTAATGAAGAAGCCCAGGGACGGATAACGAGAGGTATCGGGGCCGTATGGAATGGCTTGAATAGGCAGCCAATATACGTTGCCGTCTTCCTGTGTCAACATCTCCCAATGGTTTGCATACAGGCGCTTAAGGTTGGGAGCATGTTCTTCGATCAAGTCGTTGAGCGGAAGCAATGCTCCAGCATCCTTCAAGAGGCTGGTGAAGTGAGCGGCTACTACCAGGTCGGGATAGTCGCCACTAGCAATCATCAAACCAACCTTGGTTTCGAGGTCACCTACGAGAGGTTCCCAAATCAACTTGACGCCAGTTTCTGCTTCGATGATGTCACCAACGATGGTTGAACCGGGATAATCAGGCAAGGGTTCGCCAGTGAAGACTGTGAACGTCTTAACCTCTGCAAATGCCGTTCCGGCGAGAGCAATAATCAGCAGTAAAGACAGTAACCAAAATCTTCTCTTCAAGAACTTCCTCTCCCTTCTCTTTCTTAGTTCACAACCAACGGCTAATCACAACGCTCTATTGCTCAATTCTCTCTCCTACTCCTTTGGCATTCCCCCCTCTCAATAAACACCCCTAAACATATTCAGATGGCATGAACGCAAGCATCAGCGCATTCAGCTGTCTCTCATAGTCTTGAAAAACTGCTCGACTAAGAACTGCATTACTGCGCTTGGTTTCTCCTTAGAAAACTCCGGTGCATCTTGAAAGAGCATGCCGAATGGTTCGTCCTTCGTATATGGGCTCCAGTACGGCATTGGCTCACCGGTCGCGTCCAGGCCATTGGGATCGCCGTTCTTGATGAAATTTGCCCAGTAATTGCACATCTGGCGGGCAAGGTCATAGTGTTTACCCACAAAGGGCCTCCAGCACTTGGCCAGGGTCTCAAAAAAGAACCATAGGTCAACAGAATGGAAGGCACCTGGGTTATCTGGCCCCGGTATTTCAGCATCGAAGTTGTAGTAATAAACAGGGACATTTGCACCGGTGACAGCGTTCGCGTGACCTGCGACGTGCACCGCGTATTCAATGGTGTTCACTGCCGCCTTGTCTACCGCTTCTTCCAGGCTGGAGTTGTCGAAGTCCAGCAGAGCCAGGAACTCTGGGGCATCCTCAGCAAACATCTGGTAAGCCAATTCCTTCAGTTCTTCTTTGGTCTGCACCTGAGGCTTGCTGAAAAACTCTGACGATGTGTGCCCCATCATCACAGGAACCTGCAGGCGCTTGTTTTCGACGAACAGGCGGAAAGGATCTGCGACGCAGAACTTTCCGTCGATCACTGTTCCCCAGAACCGGCCGTATTCTAGTGCTTTGATCCTGATGAACTCAGCGTCGAGCTGTCTGGCCTCTTCTAACGAAGAAACACCAAGGTATTCAAAGAACTCAACTCCGGCTTGCTCAGCATCTTCTAGACTGAACCCCCGCGGAGGCCTTCTATTGCCGGGATATACGGGTGCAAACATCCCACTCTGAATGATTGCCCGCTGAAACAATCCCTCGTTCTGTGGCGATGTAAGCTGAGCCAAGACGCTTCCACCGCCAGCAGACTGTCCTCCGATGGTGATGTTATCAGGGTCGCCGCCAAAAGCAGCTATGTTTTCCTTCACCCAGCGTACTGCAAACTGTTGATCGAGATGGCCAAAGTTTGCGGGTGCCTCAGGGGCTTCTTTGGTAATCTCTGGATGGCATAAGAACCCAAATGCATTGAGGCGGTAATTAGCGGTGACCACTACTACCCCGCGGCGTGCGATGCGTTCACCGTCAAACTCCATTTCGGAGGTGTAGCCTACCTGAAGCCCGCCACCAAAAAACCAAACGAAAACAGGTAGTTTGTCATCTGGGCTTGCTGCAGGGGTCCATACATTCAAGTGAAGGCAGTCCTCACTCATGGGCACATTGGGATCGACATGCCACTCAAAGTCATAGACGTTATCCTTATTGATCCCGGGCACAGCCTGCATCGAGATTGGCCCAAACTGAAATGCCTCCAGCACCCCGCTCCAATCCTCGGCAGGTTGGGGCGCCCGCCATCGGTTTTGACCGACGGGAGGTGCAGCAAAGGGGATTCCCTTGAAACTGGTGATTCGGGGGTCCGCAGCTGGTAGGCCCCGCACCAAACCATTCTTGATGCGCACTTCTCGCAGCATCTCCTCACCTCTCCCCGCTAGTCTAGCGTCAACACTATATCGACGGGATCCGCAGTTTCCACTCTTCCAAAACAAAGCCTCACGAAGTTATAAAACCCATTGTTCCAGACGCTGAAATCGTGTCCGCGGCCTGTCATTGTCACTTGATAAAAAGCACCTAGATTCTCCCCGGCGAATTCTCGCAATCCATTAATGGCATCGCGGTAACTCTGCATTGAAATACTGTCAGCATCACCGCACGTAATGTAGAGCAGTTCAAGCTTGTACGGTGACGAAGCAATGTTCTGGCCCAGAACGTTTCCACTAGTAGTGGTCGGGGCATTGGAAAAGGCTCCTACATAAGCAAACAAGTCCTGCATCCCTGGAGCTTGAACCGTAAGTGCAAGTCCATTTTCTGGATTGCCTGGCTTACCGGTGAAACTGGCAAAATCATGCCTGTATCCGCCGAGTGTCAGATTCAGAGCCTGCATAGCACCCATGGACAATCCGGCAATAGCTCGATGCTGCCGGCTGAAGGCGATTCCTTCGGGAGAATCATCACTGATATCCGCATAAGTATTGAAGTTTGCTTCGACAAACGGTATTAGGTCATGCCGCAGTTCATAATCGAAGTAATAAAAGCCGAGCAAATTGGTTTTCTGAGGTGCGAAAGCTGTGTCAGTCCAATCAAGCGCGCTTCTGCCTTCGGGGAACACCACCAACAGCGGCTCAATCTCACCGTTCGCGATGAGGTTATCAAGAACATTGCAGATGACGTAACTGTCATGAGTCACACCGCTGCCGCGCAGCCATTCGTAACGCGAACCTCCCACCCCATGCAGCAGATACAGCACGTTGTACTTCGTCTCTTTATCCTCAGCATCATAGCCCGGGGGCAAATAGATGCAGAATTGCTTAGTAATCGGCTCGCCAGGGACTGTCTCTCTACCGGCCTGTTCTGCACTGATTTCTTGGTTGGTGACTAACAGACGATCTCTATTGATATAATTGCTGACCTGATACGAGAACTCTTCTAGGCGCCCCCTCTGTTCTTTGGGCAGAGTCTGCCGGTAATTGTACGGCAGATACCCCACTTCAACTGAATTCATAAATTGTCCCTCACTATCCGGTTGGTCAAAGGAAGACCCATACACCTCGATTTCATGAACAGTCAATTTCAGGTTGTTCTCCACCGAGGTAGGCTTAGTGACATACAATCTAACAAACCTCGCTGGTATTGGGCTCAAAACGCTCTCGTAGATACTTGCTGTGTTTCCTTCTACAACATCAGCATCATACCAATCTACGCCGTCCTGACTTACCTGGAGGCGGAAATCAGCTGCATTGAACGGGCTTTGATCCACAGGCCCACCAAGCGGGCCGCTGCCCTGCAGCCGCACTACCCACCGGCTGAGCAGATAGGTACCTTCTAAGTCAATCTCGAGCCAATACGGCGGTTCAGCCGAGGGTGACCAGCTGCTGAGCGCTTCGCCGTCAACCGCACGGACAGCTCGTTCGTCAAGTATATTGGCTCGAACCGGCTTATTAAGGGCAATGTTTCCCGACTCTAGCAGACGGACGGAAAGGGATTGTGCTCGTGCTGCCATTTCGCTTCCCGGAAAATCGTCTGTGGTGGTGAAATGCCATGCTCTACCTTCACAGTTTGGGCGGTCGTAGAGGGAGATCACATATCCTTTAATTAAGTCTAGGCCCGCCGCATCCGCGAGAGTAATACCCAATTGCTCCAGTTCAGCAGTACTGTATTCACCAGGCTTTAAGTTGCCCAGCCATTCGCCAGTACTGCTGAGGAATGCAACAGCTCCTGTATGCTCCGCTTTATTTACATACCAAGGTTTACTGGTATCAACGATGGCCCAGAAGGCTGGTTTCGGTTCTTGGTTCGCATCGAAGAGGAGAGGGCTTTCATCCTTGCGCCAGGATGTGTTATCTGTGGTTCCCCACAAAGTAACACTGGTGATTACGTCACTGTACTTCTTAAACAGCTCGAAAAGCTCGCGATAGCGCTCCGCTTGTTCTTCCTCAGTGAACCCTCTCATACCCACATCCATCTCAGTGATTTGGATTTCGAGGCCCAAGTCTGCATACATGCGGATGGACTCTTCAATATCGCTGATTCTCGTATCGTCGACGCTCCAATGACCCTGAATTCCAACTCCGTGAATGGGTACTCCTTCATCGAGGAGGTTTTTCAATAATTCCAAAGTACGTCTGCGCTTATCCGGAGCATCAATGTAGTAATCATTGTAAAACAGCTTTGCCTCTGGGTTGACCTCGTGCGCCTTTCTAAAAGCAATCTTGATATAATCCTCACCCAGGATTCTGTACCAAGGCGAATCCTGACGGTAAATCATTCCTCCACTGTCAGATACAGCCTCGTTAACCACATCCCACGCATAGACTGTATCGCCAAAGTGCTGCATCACACCTTCAATATGCCGCTCCAATCGTCCGATAACCAGCTGGCGATCCTCTTCGGTGATGAGGTCTTTTTCATAGATCAATTTGTTGTTTCCGTCTCTGAAGAACCACTGTGGTGTCTGGGAATGCCAGACCAGCGTGTGCCCCCGCACTTTCATTCCGTGATCGAGTGCGAAGTCAATCATGCGGTCTGCGTCATCGAATTTGAAGGTCCCTGGCCACGGCTGTGTAGCATCAGGCTTCATCTCGTTGCCAGCGGTAATACTGTTGAAGTGATGAGCGAGCAAATCACGGTGCTTATCCAAGGTTCTGTCGGACCATCCGGCGATACTCACAGCAGCGCCAAGATCGAAGTAATCTTTGTAGATTTC
The DNA here is from genome assembly GCA_012521295.1 of Bacillota bacterium. GTDB lineage: Bacteria > Bacillota > Limnochordia > Darwinibacteriales > Darwinibacteriaceae > JAAYMS01. Next base: position 7,000 of record JAAYMS010000071.1, on the reverse strand, counting down.
TCGCAGCGAAGGCAGCTCGGTGACTTGCCCTAATGCTGGCGCTGCGAAGACAATCACAGCGACAACCAACAACACCAGTCCGGCAGCAGATTGCATTCTTTTTCTCAAAGAGCACAGCCTCCCTAGACTTGGCTTGGAAAATCCATGATCCTAAAGTGGTCAAAATCAACATAACCACCTGCAGCCCGCGTAGCAAAGCAGAAGAGGGCAAATCTATACCCCATGAAGTGCGGGAGAGTATAAAGCATCTTTAAAGGACGTCCGATGGGCAGCCATTCTTCACCATCAAGACTGTAGAAGAAATAAGCTAAGTCACGCTGTTCCCGAAAGTCACAGGCCGCTTTGAAGTAGAGGCGCGTTTGAGCTACAGGGATACGCTCTACTTCAACGCATGTTCCGGAGCTAGCATCGGCCATCACGACATACTGGCCTTTGCCGCAAATCTTCACTCCGACAAAGCCATATATCTTCTGAAACAGCGCCAAACCGGCATAGTCGCCACTTTGTAGGCCATCAATATCCACAGCTACCTGTGCGGAACACGTAGGACCGAAGGTTCTCTGCGTAAGTATATTTTGGGCATCCGTGATCTCTTTGCTGATGCGTGGTGTTCGCAAGCGTAGATATCCCGGGCGCTCAGTAAGTGACCAATGATCATTATCTGGGTTATGATTCCACTGCCAAACTAGACTGAGCCGATCATCATCGAATTCGTCTGAGGCCACGATCTTAATCTCCTGGCTACAGCTCACGCCGAGCTCCACCGGGACTCGGCCATCAACACCAAAGACCGGCCAGCCTGACTCCCACCGTACAGGAACCAAGTACGGGATACGCCCTACAGCACCGCGGTCACCAAAAAGCAGCGCATACCATTTCCCATCAGGAGTATCAACTAATCCGCCTTGGGCAATGCCAGCATCCTGCAGCACAACCCTGCCTTCCCAAGGGCCGGTAATGCTTTGTGCCCGATAACAAAGCTGTGTGCGCATACCACCCCTTGGCCAAGTAATCAGGAAAACATAATACATACCGTTGATCTTGTGGAGATGTGCACCTTCCGCTGGTAGAGCTATATCCGGCCCTGCCACAGCACTGCTGTCCGGAATAATCACTCGGTTCAGGCCGCCTGGCTTAATCGCTGTGGCATCAGCGGTCAGCTCCAACACCTTGATATCTCCGCTCCCGTGAACGAGATATACACTCCCGTCGTCGTCAAAAAGCAGCGACATGTCGTGCACAAATGGCAGAGTGTGCTTTTCCCAAGGGCCATTTTCGATATCAGATGTCTTGAACACAAACGTGCTCTCTTCTGTTTGGGAACTAAACACAACATAATAAGAACCGTTGTGATAGCGGAGGCTGCTGGCCCAGGAGCCTATTCCGTACTCATTCTTGCCGTTTGCCAGAACCTGTGCATCTTTTTCACCTAGAACATCATAAACGTAGTTCACGATTTCCCAGTTGACTAAGTCCTTAGACTTCATGATGGGCACACCCGGGTTCATGTGCATAGTCGTACTGCTCATGTAGTAGGTGTCTCCCACCCGAATCACACTGGGATCAGGAACATCCGCCCATATGATCGGATTTATGGCCCCAGCCATCATTCAGCACTCCCACGAAGTTCACTCTCTTCGCATAATTCCATTCCAGAAGAAAATACCCTTTTTTGTTACAATTTTTTCTCATTTGTCTCTGCGAGATTGGTGCCCTGAATCCCGAGCTAAATATGGTTCTAGACGGAAAAACCCTGCAAGTTGCCTTGCAGGGCTTGTTACAAATTAGTTACCGTTGCATAGTGTTAGTCATGCGTTCTTTGAAACTTTAGCCACGAAGGGAGAGCAAGTGTGAATCTCTTACTGGTCCGTAGCGCAATAATGATGCTCTGAAGTACGATGAAAAGATACAGCAGAAGCCCGCTGACAATCGCCTGCAGATTCGATTGCACACCAGCTGCTCGGATCAGCTCATTGATAGTTAATAGGGTCATTGTACCGATTGGTGCACCAAGCAGGTTCCCCACACCACCGTTGAGCAGAATTCCGCCCATTACATTGGCAGCAATGGCTTTCATCTCAAACAGTGAGCCGTTTCCAATGTTTCCTGCTCCTGTTGTCATTAGAAAGACAAATCCCGAAATCCCTGCGGTCAAGCCGCAGATTACGTAAGATAAAAAGATAGTCTTCTTTACGTTAATCCCGAGCATTCGGGCACTCTCGCGGTCCCCTCCCACAGCATAGACGCTGCGCCCAAAACGTGACCATTTCATAAGGACAGCGTAGAGAATAACAAGAACAACTACAACCAGGACACCTGGCTTGATCTCACAGGGGATAAAAATGCCCCGCCTGTTTACTGTACCCAACCAAGGGATCTCTATTGTGAAGTTACGCAGAGCAACAAACGCTGGCTGTGTCACATTGAGCGGTTCTCTGTGCAGGGTCGTCAGCAGCCCCTGCGCCAAGAACATTCCTGCCAACGTTATGATAAAGGGTTGGATTTCGAGATAAGCAATGAGAAATCCATGCATGAGCCCAAAGGCGAGCCCAATCCCGAGCGCTAGTAATAAAGCGCTCCAAATGCCGCCCGTTCCCGATTCAAGAAGCATGGCACAGGCCATCGTTACTAAGCCGCAGACGGCGCCGACCGAGATGTCGATACCGCCTCCAATCATGACAACGCATAGGCCAAGTGTAACGATGAACAAGGCAGCATTGAAGTTGAACAAGTCAAAGAAAGTCTGAAACTGCATGAAACTTCCCGGATAACTTATCAAGGCAAAGCCATACATCAGCACGAATATAATCCCGGCGATTATAAACAGTAGAGTGGAATTCGACATCCTTGTTTGTGTTTTGGTTGTACCTAGAGGCCGCATTCTACTCCCCCCTCTCCCCTTGACTCAGCCCACTTGTGTGGTGTGAAGGGCCGCTGGCGATAAGCCCTTGTACCTTGTCTAAGACTTTCTTGGCATATTCTCTAACCACGGGCGAGGCAACTATCATAAGTACGATAATGAAAACTGCCTTGAAAACCTTGATAGCCTCGGGGTTTACTTCTAGCCTGAGCAAAGTCCTATTCAGCATCTCAATGGTGTACGCACCGATAATCGAACCGGTGATACTGAACTTTCCACCGCCCAATGAGTTTCCGCCCAGGGCAACAGCGAGAATCGCATCCATCATGATAAACTTGAGCAGGTTGACACTATCATGACGCCCCGCCTTATTAACGGCGATGAAACCCGCAACAGCGCTGCAGACCCCCATAATTAAGAAGGTTAGGAAAATAATCTTCTTCGGATTAATTCCGTTGAGACGTGCTGCATTTGGATTGATGCCCACGGTCTCTACATAGAGCCTAAGATTGGTAGTCTTGAGGACAACAGCAACAATCACAATGAAAACTGCTGTCAAGATGATTGGTGTCTGGATCGGAATACCTGGTATGACGGTACCGATTCGATTCGAGATCTCATTCGCCAAGATGGGAGACACCTTACCGTCGATAATAAAGGCAATCGATCTGCCACCGAGGAACAGGATTAGGGTGGCAACCATCGGTTGAACGTTAAAGAACGAAACTAGGGTGCCGTTGAAAGCGCCAATCACTATCCCGGCCAGGCAGCTGATGAGAAAACCCACCAGTATGGTCCACAAAGTGACATCTCCTCCAGCACGCAGGACGTACTGGACAAAGATGGCGGAACTGATCGCACCGCTCTCACCAATACTGATATCCTGCCCGCGCGAGGCCGCAGTAACTAAGGTCATACCGATGGACAGAATAACCAGCTCCGAAGCACCGAAGAGCATATTCGGTATGTTACCGTAAAAAGCTCCGTTGACCACTGTAATTTTGAAGTAATCAGCACCTTTAACCAGATTAACGATAATAAGTATTACCAGGACAGACAGGGGAAGGAAGAGATGAGATAGGTTACTGACGCGCGTTTTGAGCCTTGGCATATCACTTACCTCCCTGTGCTATCATGTGCATCACATCTTGTTCGGTCAGATCGGTGCCGGTAAGTTCTCCCACAATCTCCCGGTCTTTCATTACGATCAATCGCGAACAGACGCGCAGCATTTCGTCAATTTCTGATGATATGAAAGTCAGACTCATCCCCGCTTCGGCGAGCTTGAGTACAAGTTTTTGAATTTCCACCTTCGTACCCACATCAATGCCCCGTGTTGGTTCGTCTAGGATCAAGTACGTTGGTTGCGTGATCAGCCAGCGCGCTAGAATGACCTTCTGCTGGTTTCCGCCGGACAAAGATTTGATCGGTGTGTTGGTGGATGGTGCTTTAATATCCAGCTTCTCTATAAACTCTTCAGCAAGCTCCTCAGCCTGTTTCCGTGAAAGAGGCCTGAAAAAACCCTTCAGAACCTGCAGGGCGAGGATGATATTATCACGCACCGAAAGTTCCTCAATGATACCGTCACCCTTGCGGTCTTCAGGTAGATAACCAATTCCCTGCCTCATGGCATCGAGGGGGGATCTGATCTTCACCCGTTTGCCATTGACTTTGACTTCACCACCTGTCACCTTGTCGGCGGCAAAGATAGCGCGCACACTTTCGCTGCGCCCCGAGCCGAGCAGCCCAGCAAAGCCGTTCACCTCTCCCTTTTCGATCGTGAAATCAAAAGGCCTTACTCCAGCGGCACTGGTAAGGCCGCGTGCTTCGAACACCGGTACACTATCGTCGGATTTGCGCGCTGCTTGTTTTTTGATGGCAGAAACATCACTCAGCGCTTTGCCCATCATCTTCGCAATCAACTCAATCTGAGGGAGGGCTGATGCTTGGTATTCGCCGACCAACTCGCCATTACGCAGCACCGTAATTCGGTCGCTGATTTCGTAAACCTGATCGATGAAGTGGGTAATAAAGATAATCCCGACACCACGATCTTTCAACTGGCGCATGAGTCCAAAGAGCTTCTGAACTTCATCTTCGTCAAGTGACGACGTCGGCTCATCCAGAATAAGAATCTTACAGTCCATATCGACGGCCCGTGCGATCGCAATCATCTGCTGGACAGCAATGGAGCAGCTGGCCAGTTCCTGGGTAGGGCTCGCTGGAATGCCTAGTGAGTCAAGCATCTCTGCGGCCTTTGCATTCATCTTTTTCCAATTCACGAAATTGTCTCGGCCACGGCCGATAAATATGTTCTCAGCCACGGTCAAATTCGGGCAAAGAGCAATCTCCTGGAAAACTGCGCCAATCCCCATGTTCTGCGCATCTTGCGGGGATCTAAAATGAACAGGCTTTCCTTCGAGGTAAATCTGACCAGCATCTTTTTGGTAGACACCCGTGATAATCTTAATTAGAGTGGATTTACCCGCTCCATTTTCACCCATCAGGGCATGGATTTCGCCCTTCTTAAGTGTGAAGTCCACGTTATGCAGAGCTCTGACTCCCGGAAAGGACTTACAGATCCCCTCCATTTTTAGGATAACATCTGACTTCAAGTGAAGACCTCCTTGCCGGTAGCACATAAAGCAACAGCAGTGCGGTGGACCGGAGCAAATCGGAACACCGCACTGCATAAACTTGTACAGAGTACTACCGTGTGATTACACCCTTGCCAGGATCGGCATTAATTCCGTATTTTTCGATATGTTCGTCGGTGATTGTGTCAGTATCCAAGATGAGCTCTTCTTGATATACGATTCCCTTGGGGATATTGCCACTCTTGATCCACTCATCGATCTGACTGGCCTGACGTGGGTTACACTGGACGTCGGCATCCCAGTAACCAGCCTGTACGTTTCTCAGAGCAAAACGGTTGAAGTCAAAACCAATGATCTTGACCTTGCCATTCTTGCCATGGCTGATTCCCGCGGCCTCAAGTGCTTGAACAGCGCCCTGTGCCATACCATCGTTCTGAGCGTAGATTACGTTAAAATCCTTGCCAGCGGCAATCGCGGCCTCGACAACTTTGCGTGCTTCCTCAAGGCTCCAGGTGTCTCCACCGGTTCCGTCAGCTACGATGTTGAGTTTACCTGCTTCTGCAGCCTCGAGTAGTGGTGCGCTGCGGCCAATCTCAGCGGCGCTGCCCAGCTGCCCACGAATGAGGACTACGTTGATCGGTGGCTCAACATTGCTCAAGATCCAGTCGGTGGCCAATTGGCCTTCATAGTACATATCAGAGAGCAATGCCGCCTCATAGTTAGAGGGGTCAGTATCAATTGCCCGGTCAAAAAGAATAACGGTTACGCCTGCTCTCTTTGCCGACTGCAGGACGTCGTCCCATCCAGTTGCGTTTGCTGCTGAGATCAGGAGATAGTCCACGCCATCGCGAATATACCCTCTAGCTGCTGCAATCTGCTCGCTGTTATCGGCAGTGTTGGTTTGCTTAGCGTCATAGCCGTTTTCCCGCGAGAAGACCCTATTCATGTCCTCTACGTTGGCTTGGCGGTATCCCGACTCTTCAGGTGGTAAGTTGACAATCCCGACTTTAATTAGTTCTTCTGCAGCGACTACTGCAGACCCAAACGAAAAGACCAAAACAGCCAACAACAGCAATAACCCAACTTTCGGCAACGTTTTCATCACTAGACCTCCTTGAATTTTCCTGAAATGATCAAGGCAACCCATCGACCTTTTGAAAACTGCCTTCCGAGTTTGTGGCCCTAAGACTCTCCCCTTTCTGTTTTTCGGGTTATTTATTAAGCAGCCGTGGTCAACTAACTGGCTGCTGTTCTATCAATAATAGATACGGGCCATGCAGACTGAATAGAAGTTATTGGCTGACAGGGATGTTGTGGCATGTCTTGGGTCTACTTAGGTCATATGTTTGCTAAATCGGGCACAAACAAATTCTATAACACATTTTACACCAAAAGAACTGTTATGTCCACTTATTACCTGAGAAATCGCGAAGATTATTAATCGCCGGTCACGCCTTAAAAGACTGTCTTTTCAGTTAATAATTAGACTGTCTCTGAACAGCCACATGTTGGATGTGCCTCTATACAGCAAAAAAGCCGATAC
>JAAYMS010000070.1 GCA_012521295.1 Bacillota bacterium | reverse complement strand
TGCTGTTGTGGGGTCCAACTTGCGCGCCAACCAAACACTCTGCTGACTGTCAGATCGCAGTTTGGAGGCTAACTCGGATGTTGGTAAAGACAAATAAGGAGCCAACTTCTGAGCAGTCTGATCAGGGTCCCCAACTCGCGCGGGAATAGCATAGACTGCATCGGCTCCGATGCTGATCGCTAAAGTTTTATAATTGCGGTCCAAAATACTGCCCCGCTGGGGGTCCAACACCCGCGGGCGCATGCGTTGGGCAATGGCTCTCTCGCTGTAGTCATCGTGTTTAATGATCTGAATGTACGCCAAGCGGCCCAACAATACTAGTGTTGAAAAAGCAATCAGGATAAGGACACCAACAGTGCGGCGCTGCACACGACGCCGAAAATCATAGTTCGCCAGCTTCAACTCCTCCCACCGGGAACAGTTTGTTCAGCCAACCCGCTAGTACTGTCCAGGGGCTTACCTCCGGTTCCATCGGCTTGGATACCCCTACATAGGCAGCATCATTGGGTAATACCTTAGGCATACCCGCTGCTACGAGAATTGAAGTGTCGGTCGGGTCTACCATTCCAAGCTTGGTGCGGGCAATTTCCTCAATTACAGGAAGTGAGCGGACTTGTTCGAGCTGAACTCTAAGATGTCCATTTCGCTGTTTGGCCAAATTTACCTGCTGCTCCAGTTCTGCCAATTCCAGGGATAAATACACCGTGTCAAGCTGCTGTGACAGATACATCACTCCAAGAACGACCACCGCCACTCCCAAAAGACAGAGCTTGACAGTAGCAGGCAGCCGGGAGCGGCGCCTACGGCGGCGCTGTCTTGCCTTGCGGGGTTGGGAATGCTCTTCGTATACTTCCCACTCATATGAACTTGGTAGTCTCTCCGCAGGAACCATAGTGGCCCTCCTAAACTCTTTCCGCTGCTCGAAGTTTAGCACTGCGAGCCCGGGGATTCTTGGCGAGTTCCGCCGCAGACGGAACGATTGGCTTACTGTTTACCAACTTAAGAGTCGTCGTCGGATTGCAGACACACACCGGCAGCTCTGGTGGGCAGATGCATCGCCCAAGACAGCTGTTGAAGAACTCCTTCACAATGCGATCCTCTAGCGAATGGAAGGTTATTACTGCGATCCTTCCCCCAATGTTGAGCAGATCAAGGGACTGCTCTAAGGCCGAGCGAAGCGCCCCGAGCTCATCGTTGACCGCGATCCTCAGCGCTTGAAAGGTACGACGGGCAGGATGCGGCCCCTTCTGCCTTGCCCCTGCAGGCACCGCATTTTTGATCACCTGAACAAGCTGTCCGGTGGTTTCAATCGGTTCTGCTTCTCGGTGTGCTGCAATAAACTGAGCAATACGCTTTGCCCAGCGTTCCTCCCCATACTCGTAAATAATCCGTGCTAGCTCGTCCTCGGGCAAGCCGTTTACTAGGTCCCGAGCACTGACTGGATTCTCTGGGTTCATCCGCATGTCCAAGGGGGCATCGTGATGGTAGCTGAAACCACGTTCCCCTTCATCCAATTGTGGCGATGAAACCCCGATATCCATGAGAATACCATCAACCTTCTCTATATCAAGTTCTTTAAGGATCTGGGTAATATCGCGGAAGTTGCCATGGACCAGCGTCACCCGTTCTTTGTGGTGCTGAAGGCGGTGTTGGGCCCTCTCTAACGCAGCTGGGTCTTGGTCAATCCCAATCAATCTGACCGTTGGGTCGGTGGCCAAGATGGCAAGACTGTGCCCCGCCCCACCCAGAGTGCAATCCACATATGTCCCATTCGGCTTCAAGTTTAGAGCTTGAACACTCTCTTGAAGCAACACCGGTTCATGGGCAAAGTTCATTTTGTATCATCCTTTGCACCCTCAAATTCCTAAATCTACGATGCTCTCGGCAATCTCCTCGTAGGATTCTTCTGCTTCTTCGACATAAGCTTCCCAAGTTTCTTTACTCCAAATCTCAATCCGAGTCGATACTCCAATAATTACTGCGTCTTTCTGGATTTGGGCATAGTCACGGAGATTCTGTGGAACGATGATCCGGCCTTGTTTGTCCAGTTCGCACTCAGTTGCCCCGGAGAATAGAAACCGCACAAACTGCCGAGCGCCAGCCTTTGTCAGGGGGAGAGTCTTCAGCTTTTCTTCGAGCAAGCGCCATTCGTCCATGGGAAATAGGAACAAGCAGTGATCCAAACCGCGAGTCAAGACTGCTCCTGCGCCCAGTTCTTCACGAAACTTGGCGGGAACAATCAACCGTCCTTTTGCATCTAGGGTGTGCTGATACTCGCCCATGAACATATCCCACCGCACCCTCTCTAGACGGAATTACTCCCCACTTCCCTCCACTTCTCCCCACCTTATCTCCCTAATTCGCCCATAAGTGGGAAATCCCTTCTCGTCAAGGAAAAAATTGCAACAAAAAAACCTGAATACTTCTGAGTATTCAGGTTAAATGGGCCGAGTGAACCTATAAGCCGAGTTCTGTCGTGGATGATCATCTATCTAGGACTGCAGTTGCCTGCAGCCTCAAGCGGCCAACCCGGAAGTCAAACGAGACGAGCAGCCTCTCCTTCCCTACTTGGCCTTGCTCCGGGTGGGGTTTACCTAGCCAGCTAGTCACCTAGCTGCTGGTGAGCTCTTACCTCACCTTTTCACCCTTACCTATCCTGCTGAACAAGACAGGCGGTTTGTTTCTGTGGCACTAGCCTTAGGGTCGCCCCCACTGGGTGTTACCCAGCACCCTGCTCTGCGGAGCTCGGACTTTCCTCAGGGTTTCCCCCGCGATCATCTGGTTCACTCGTGATATTTTATTATAGCATAATGTCCCGCTGCTTTACATGGCAAAAGGATCCAATCCTGCTTCTTCGAGGACCTCCACATCTGGTGAGAGACGGCTGCGCAAATAGGCTGCCAGCTTTGATACCATGATTTTCTCGGTACCAAAATGACCAGCATCAAAGACCACCAAACCGTGAGCTGTTGCATCGAGAGCATCGTGATAAGACACATCGCCAGTAACCAGTGCCTGTGCTCCAGCTTTTAGAGCTGCGGCATACAGATCTCCCCCAGAGCCGCCGCACACAGCCACCCGCTCGATCCAGGCATCTCTTGAGCCGATCACACGGACATCTGTGCCCAGGCGTTCCGCAATATAGACTGCTAGATCAGCCGTTGTCGATGCAGTGATGTTACCGACCCTGCCCAGACCAGTTCCGGGCTCACTGCCAGGAACCAGTACCTCCGGGCGCTGCAGTTCCAACTCCTGAGCCAGCCAATGATTCAAACCGTCGGGAGCTGTATCGAGATTGGTGTGGCTTACATAGACAGCGATGCCGTGGCTTAGAAGCTTCTGCAAAAGTGCACCCTGTGGAGTATCAGTGCGTACCGTCCTAATAGGCCTGAAAATCAAAGGATGATGGGCCACAACAAGGCCTACGCCTTCTTCAATGGCTCTAGTGACCGTATCCTCCGTTACTGTCAAGGTGACCAAGATTCTTCCTACATGAGCTCTTATGGATCCTATCTGCAGCCCAACATTATCCCAATCCATTTTGAGGTGCAGCGGGGCAAGCTCCTCAATTAGTGCTGCCACCCGACCTACGTTCGTCATAAGCCCACCTCCCAGTTCTTCAAACAAAAAAGCCCCATCGGCTTGGGGCTGTAAGGCAAATCCTATCAAAAATAAATCTAATGGTGGACCCCCCGGGATTCGAACCCGGGACCAACGGATTATGAGTCCGCTGCTCTAACCGCTGAGCTAGGGGTCCAGAACCACCTTTTCTATTATAAGGTAGGCCCAAGGCCTCTGTCAAGACCGACGCTCAGTGCTCAAGGAAATCCTTGAGTTTCTTGCTGCGGCTTGGATGCCGCAGTTTGCGCAGAGCTTTGGCCTCGATCTGTCTTATCCGTTCTCGTGTTACACCAAAGACCTGACCCACTTCTTCTAAAGTGCGAGTCCTCCCATCATCAAGCCCGAAGCGCAGCCGCAGCACTTCCTGCTCACGGGGGGTCAGCGACTGAAGAACAGAGCTGAGCTGTTCGCGAAGCATGGTAAAGGACGCAGCCTCGGCAGGCGCCAATGCATCTTGATCTTCAATGAAATCACCGAGATGGCTGTCTTCTTCCTCACCAATAGGTGTCTCAAGAGAAACAGGTTCTTGGGCAATCTTCATGATCTCGCGCACCCGTTCCACAGGCATATCCATTTCGGCAGCTATTTCCTCGGGTTGGGGAGCACGCCCTAACTCCTGCAACAGCTGGCGCGAGACACGAGTCAGCTTGTTTATGGTTTCTACCATGTGCACAGGGATGCGGATAGTCCGAGCCTGATCAGCAATTGCCCTGGTAATGGCCTGCCTAATCCACCAAGTAGCATAAGTGCTGAATTTAAAGCCTTTGCGATAATCAAACTTCTCTACCGCTTTAATCAGCCCAAGGTTGCCTTCTTGAATTAGGTCCAACAGCTGCATGCCTCTACCCACGTACCGCTTTGCAATGCTGACTACTAAGCGAAGGTTAGCTTCGGCCAGCATCCGCTTAGCTTCTTCATCGCCATCTTCAATGCGCTTGGCTAAATCGATCTCTTGCTCAGCTGTGAGCAGAGGAACGCGCCCGATTTCTTTCAGGTACATTCGGACAGGATCATCAAGACTGACACTCTCGATCGACAGATCAAAGTCATCGTCGTCAGTATCTACATCATCCACAACTTCGCCGTTTTCTAGATCATCGTTAGTATCTGCACTTTCGGGCACAATATCAATGCCCATGGCGGCGAAGCTTTCATATATCTCATCGATCTGATCGGGGCTTAATTCAACATCTTGAAGTGTATCCATGATCTCACGATATGTCAGCATACCGCGTTTCTTGCCCCGCTGCATGAGATCATTTATCGATTCAACACTCACTGATTCCTTCTTGCTCAAGCGTTTTCCCCCCTTCCTGCGGGTCGCGCTAAATCTCTCCTCCTGGAGAGAATAACCGTCCGGCGAACATCGTAGTACTCTTTGAGAAGAACATAAAGCTCCATATGAATATCAAAACCTTTTCTTTCATTCTCCAAGGATGAAAGCTTTTCCTCTATTTCGGTCAACGTTCGCTTCCAAGCAATCTCCTGGAATTGATTAATATACTCAGTCCACTTACCATTCGGCTGGTCAAGAGCTAGAAGCTCACCAGCCACGGCAGCTCCCTCTTCATCCCACTCTCCTTGGGCTAGCAGATTAAAAAGATGCTGATACTGGGCTGCACTAAAGTCATCGGCGGAAAAGCCTTTAGCTTTAAAATCATCGAGAAGCTCAGGTTGATGCAGTACCCAGCGCAGAATATCTCTTTCCACCAACTCTTCGTGAGATACTTCAGGAATCTGCACACGTCTTATAGTATGCCTGTTTTTGGGCATGATATGTGGTTTCGGCCTGAAGCCGCCCTCTTCTGTCTGCCTCTTCCCTACATCTACCCGCAGAGCTGCCTCGTTGATCTGCAACTTGTTTGCAGCATAACGTATATACTCATCCCGCTCTACAGCATTCTCAAGCTCCGCTAGAACATCAATTATTTCGTGGGATGCGGCAAACTTTCCTTCTCTAGTGTGGATATTGTGGCGGTTAAGCGCTTCGGTAATCAGGTACTCCACCAACGGTAGAGCCTGTCCCAGCCATGCCTGGACATCGGCAGCACTGTGGCGTCGAGCAAAGCCATCTGGGTCCTCACCTTCTGGCAGTCTTGCCACCCAAACTTTCATCCCAGCGCTTCGCAGAAGCTTCATCCCACGCTGCACTGCCCGCTCGCCGGCAGCATCCGAGTCGAAGGCAATGACGATGTTTTTGGTATAGCGTTCCAAAAGACGGGCATGTTCTGCAGTAAAGGCCGTTCCTAGCGATGCAACGACATTCTGAACCCCTTTAGCATATAGGGAGATCAAGTCGGTGTAGCCTTCTACCACAACAGCCTGATCTGCATTCTTAATTGCGTCTTTAGACCAATTGAGGCCGTAGAAGATGCGGCCCTTTTGAAAGACGGGAGTTTCAGCAGTATTTAAGTATTTAGGATGACCGTCTCCTATTATTCGCCCTCCGAACCCAATGAACCTGCCTAGATGATCACAAATTGGGAAAATAATGCGGTCTCGAAAACGATCAACATAGCCCCGCCTCCCCGGAGAAACCAGTCCAGCTTCAGCGGCCTCCGTCAGATCAATGTCTTGAGATTCGAAGAAGTTGACCAAGTTGTCCCAGCCAGGAGGAGCATATCCAATGAAAAAAGTCCTAGCAAGCTGCTCATCTATTCCTCTGCCGGTTAAGTACTTCCGGGCCTGACTGCCGAAAGAGGAACGCAAGTTGCGGTAGTAAAAACGGGCCGCAAGCTGGTTAAGTTCCATGAGGCGCTGACGTTTTTCCTGAATACGCTGCCTCTCTGGAGACACCTCAGGCACCGGAATTCCAGCTTCCTGCGCTAGCTTAATCACGGCTTCCGTAAACGACAGGTTCTCAATCTTCATCACAAAATTGATGACATTCCCACCTGTTCCACAGCCAAAACAGTAAAAGAAGCGTTTTTCCGGATTTACCGAGAAAGAGGGCGTCTTTTCACTGTGGAAAGGACACAGGCCCATGAAGTTGCGTCCAGTCTGCTTTAACGCGACGTGTTTTCCAATAACACTCACTATATCTACGCTAGTCTTGACCTGCTCAATCCAGTCGTCAGAAAAATGTGCTATTGGAATCCCACCCTTCTAGCCGTTCCAACTTGCCGGCAAAAACAGTCGTTCAAACTCTGCAATCGCGTAGCTGTCACTCATGCCTGCTATATAATCGCAGGCCGTCCGCACCAGCTCCGATTCGTTAATCGCATGACCTACCCGTTCTTCCAGTATGTGTTTATGGTCCACGTAGTAGTTAAAGAGCTGTGCGATCACACCGTATACCTTTTCTTCTTCGCGCTTCGCTTCTGATCCAATATACACATTCGCAAAGAGAAACTCTCGCAGCTCATCTGTGACTCTGGCTACCTCATCAGTCATCACAACCTGAGGCTTTCCTCGGCTGGCAGCAATCACTGATTTGACCATCGTATCTATGCGTTCAGCTCTCGTACTCCCCAACACCTTAGGAACACAGCTCGGCAGGTCTGCTTCAGTCAGGATCCCAGCCCGTACTGCGTCTTCCACGTCATGGTTAAGATAAGCGATCCGGTCGCCCAACTTAACTACCTGCCCCTCCAAAGCAGCAGGCATCTGGGGGCCGGTATGGTTTAGAATACCGTCCCGAACTTCAAACGTTAGGTTGAGCCCCGGATAATCCGGCGAGTGCTTTTCTAAGACGTCCACAACTCTCAGGCTCTGTTCGTTATGGCGAAAATGTCCTACTAGCTGAGCCAGTGCAGCCTCGCCAGCGTGGCCAAAAGGAGTATGCCCTAGGTCATGCCCTAATGCAATAGCTTCAGTTAAGTCTTCATTGAGGTCCAGCGCCCTAGCGATAGTGCGGCTGATCTGCGCTACCTCAAGCACATGTGTCAGTCTTGTGCGATAATGATCGCCAAAGGGATAGATAAAAACCTGTGTCTTCGAACGCAGCCGGCGAAACGCCTTGGAGTGCAGAATGCGATCCCGATCACGCTGGTATGGAGTGCGGATCTCACATTCTGATTCAGGATAGAGCCTCCCCCTTGTCTCTGCCGTTAGCTGGGCATAAGGAGACAGATAGTCTTTTTCCCACTGCAAAGTGCGTTCCCACAGATACAACCTAATCCCCCCATCCGCTAAACAAACCAAAAGGAACCCACACTGTGTTAGTATGGGTTCCCCATCGGGCGGCTATTTCCTTCTAAATGCCGCCCGCTTTTCGAACGAAGGTTCTGGTGCTCCGCCTTACCTGGGGTTGCGGATGTTGGCTTGAGCAGCAACCAAGCGAGCTACAGGTACCCGGAATGGCGAGCAGCTGACGTAGTTCAGGCCTACACGATGGCAGAAGTCGATAGATGCAGGATCGCCGCCATGTTCTCCACAGATTCCGATCTTCAGATCAGGTCTGGTTGAACGGCCTCGTTCCACACCCATCTGTACTAGAGCGCCTACGCCGGTCTGATCCAGAGTCTGGAATGGATCCTTAGCCAGGATTTCGTTGTCGAGGTAATCCTGGAGGAACTTGCCAGCATCGTCACGGCTGTAACCAAAGGTCATCTGAGTCAGGTCGTTGGTTCCGAAGGAGAAGAACTCAGCGTCCTTGGCGATGGCATCTGCCACTACACATGCCCTTGGAATCTCGATCATGGTACCGATATGGTACTTGAACTCAACGCCCGTTTCCTTCATGACTTCTTCAGCGACCTTCACACAGACATCTTTCATCAGTTTAAGCTCACGGTCGGTACCTACGAGAGGAATCATGACCTCAGGAAGGACTTCTTTGCCTTCCTTTGTGAGCTCTGCAGCAGCCTCAAAGATAGCCCGAGCCTGCATTGCATAGATCTCTGGATAGGTTACGCCTAAGCGGCAGCCGCGATGACCGAGCATCGGATTGAGCTCGCTGAGAGCATTGATGGTCTGCTTGAGTTCTTCGAAGCTGACGCCCATTTCTGCAGCCAGTTCCTTGATCTGAGCATCTTCATGCGGCAGGAACTCATGCAGAGGTGGGTCGAGCAGACGAATAGTCACAGGCATACCGTCCATGACCTCGAAGATGGCCTTGAAGTCACCTTTCTGGTAAGGAAGCAGCTTAGCGAGAGCAACCTCGCGGCCAGCCTTATCCTTAGCCAGAATCATCTGACGGACAGCCTTGATGCGATCGCCTTCAAAGAACATGTGCTCGGTACGGCATAGGCCAATACCCTCGGCACCGAAGTTCTTCGCAACTTCAGCATCGTGTGGAGTATCAGCGTTGGTGCGGATACCTAGAGCTCTAAACTCGTCGGCCCATGCCATGAGTTCTCCGAAGTATCCGGACACTTCGGCATCGACCAGGTCGAGCTTACCAACGATTAACTCACCAGTTGTACCGTTGAGGGTGACCCAGTCGCCTTCTCTTAATACTGTATCGCCAACGGTAAGGGTCTTAGCAACCTCATCAATCTTGGCAGCGCCTACACCGGCAACGCAGCACTTACCCATACCTCTAGCAACTACGGCTGCGTGAGAGGTCATACCGCCACGAGCGGTGAGGATACCTTCAGCTACGTCCATACCGCCGATATCTTCAGGGGAGGTTTCGGTCCGAGCCAGGATTACCTTTTCACCGCGGTTAGCCCATTCTTCCGCTTCGTGAGCAGTAAATACTAAGCGGCCAACAGCAGCGCCAGGAGATGCTGGCAGACCTTTAGCCAGTGCTGTGTACTTAGCCTTAGGATCGATCATTGGGTGGAGAAGCTGGTCGATCTGTGCAGGGTCAACCCGCAGTACAGCTTCCTTCTTGTCGATCAGGCCTTCATGTACCATTTCTACAGCAATGCGGACAGCAGCGGTAGCGGTCCGTTTTCCGGTCCGGGTCTGGAGCATGTAGAGTTTACCTTCTTGAATGGTGAACTCGATGTCCTGCATATCCCGGTAGTGGTTTTCAAGCTTCTTGTAGATAGCCTCGAGTTCTGCATAAACCTCAGGCATTTCTTCCTTCAACTTGGAAATAGGATGAGGTGTGCGGATACCGGCTACTACGTCTTCACCCTGAGCATCCATCAGATACTCGCCGTAGAAGACATTCTCACCAGTAGATGGGTCACGGGTAAAGGCTACACCAGTACCGGAGTTTGCGCCCATGTTACCGAAGACCATCGCCTGAACGTTTACAGCGGTACCCCATTCGCCAGGGATGCCGTTGATCTGGCGATAGCGGATCGCGCGATCGTTGTTCCAGGACTTGAAGACGGCGTTGATCGCGCCCTTGAGCTGCTCAAAGGGATCGTCTGGGAAGAGGCGGCCAGCTTCTCTGGAGATAATCTCTTTGTAGCGGCGTACTACTTCCTGCAGAGCTTCAGCGCTGAGCTCATTGTCCAGCTTAACGCCCTGTTCATCCTTTACAGCCTGAAGAGCTTCCTCAAAGAAGTCATGATCTACACCCATAACTACGTCGCCGTACATCTGGATGAAACGACGATAAGAGTCCCACGCAAAGCGGGGATTGTTGGTCTTAGCTGCAAGACCCGTTACAGTCGCATCATTCAAGCCCAGGTTGAGAACGGTGTCCATCATACCAGGCATCGAAACTCTTGCGCCTGAGCGAACAGACACGAGCAGAGGATTGTTGGTGTCACCAAATTTGGCACCCATGGCTTCTTCTAAGCGGGCCATGTTTTCTTTTACCTGATCCTCAAGGCCCTCAGGCCACTGCTCGTTGTTGGCGTAGAATGTAGTACAAGCTTCGGTGGTGATGGTAAATCCAGCTGGAACAGGAATGTTCAGCGATACCATTTCTGCCAAGTTAGCACCTTTTCCGCCGACCAGATTACGATTGCCTTCCTGGCCATCGGTCTGACCGTTGCCGAAAAAGTACACCCATTTTGTACTCATCAATTTATCCTCCTTCGCTTCAAAATGCTATGTTTTCCCTATTATGGGTTTAACACCAAAACTAACTATTCGGGATTGTCCTACAATATCCTTCCAGGAAGGGATTTCTTCACATCGAAACAACAATTGTCTGGAAATCGGCGAAGCCTCGGAAGACTGCCGCTGTCTCGTAAAGCATGCTCAAGCGGTTTTCGCGGGCCTTGTCGTCTTTATCCATGATCATGACCTGGTCAAAGAACCGATCAACGGCCGGCCTGAACTCAGCCAGCAGCGTCAAAACCGAACCGTAGGCGCGTTCCTCCATTTTTCCGGCTACAGCATCTTTTAGCTCGGACAGACAGCTAAAGAACTCACGATCGGCAGGTGTGAAAGCATCTTCGTGGTACCTAATTCCATCGGTCTTCGCTGCTAGATTGGCAGCCCGTTCAAAGGCAGTGTAGAGATCCGCAAACTGCTCTGTCTTGCGGAACTCTTCTAAAGCATCGAGCTTAGCCACAAGCTCTGGTACCCTGAGATCCCCGGATGCCAGAACCGCATCAACGCTGTCATATGCATAAGCCTCATCGAGCAGATATACCCTGAGCCTTGCCAGGAGGAACTCTAGTAATGCCTGGCGTTTCTCTTCTTCAAGGGCCACGTTTTTATAGTACTGTTCGGTAAGGTTGATCAGCTTATCGAGGGGTACACGATAGCCATTGGCAAGCAGTATGTGAACTACACCCTGGGCTTGACGGCGCAGGGCAAAAGGATCCTGCGATCCTGTGGGAATCTTACCCAAAGCAAAGTATCCCACTAGGGTGTCAAGTTTATCAGCTAAGGCCGTCAACTTGCCTTCGATCGTGTCAGGAAGAGTATCGCCAGCAAAGCGCGGCTTGTAGTGTTCCGCAATTCCTCGGGCTACATCAGCGAGCTCTCCGCTCAAGAGAGCGTATTTCTCTCCCATGGTGCCCTGCAGCTCTGGGAACTCATAGACCATCTGCGTAACTAGATCCGCTTTGCACAATTGAGCGGTTCGCTTGACAGTGTCACTGTGGTCGCTTAACCCGAGTTCGAGAGCTAGTGCAGGTGCAAGCTCCATGAGACGCTGAACCTTGTCATAAACGGTACCGAGGCCCTCTTGAAAGACGACGCCCTGCAGCTTCTCGAGATTGTCCTCTAGGCTCTGCTTGCGATCTTCATCATAGAAAAACTTCGCATCAGAAAGACGCGCTTCGAGTACCTTTTCATTTCCTAAAATGACGTTTTCTAAATGGTTGTCCGCACCATTACGCACCCCGATAAACATAGGGAGAAGCTTCCCATCCGATCCCGTTACAGGGAAATACCGCTGATGCTCTTTCATTGATGTGATCAGGACTTCTGCAGGCACATCAAGATACTCTTTTTGGAAGCGGCCGCAAAAGGCAGTAGGATACTCGACTAAATTGGTTACTTCATCGAGGAGCTGATCATCGAGCAGCGCCTCTCCACCATTTGCCTGCGCTGTAGACTCGACCTGTTCTCTTATCATCTTGCGCCGTAAGGACGCGTCTGCGATCACATAACCAGCAGCAAGGCGTGATTCGTATTCATCAGGATTTGCCAACTCAATGGGCTCAGCACAAAGCTGACGGTGGCCATATGTTGTGCGGCCGGATGAGACAGGGCCGACAGAAAATGGCACTACTTCTTCACCAAATAGCGCTACAAGCCACCGCAGGGGACGCGCGAAGCGCAGATCATAGTCGCCCCAACGCATATTCTTGGGGAAACTAAGACCCAAGACTGCAGAATTCAATACCTCAGGTAGTAAATCAGAGGCAGGCTGGCCTATAAAGTGTTTCTTGGCAAAAAGATACTCCACGCCCTGAACCTCTTTTATAAACAACTCTTCTTCCGAAACACCTTGTGATCTGGCAAAACCCGCACCAGCTTTTGTCAGTTGGCCCTGATCGTCATAGGCGATGTTCCTGGGCGGGCCCTTGATTTCACTGACACGATCGGGCTGGATTTCAACCAGATCTGCCACTTTAACAGCAAGTCGTCTAGGCGTGGAGTAGATTACTATCTCACCATGAGCTAGATGAACTTGTGCTAACCGCACGGCGATATTGTCAGCTAGCTGTTTGGCAGCCGTATCAACGAAGCGAGCTGGCAGCTCCTCAAAACCCACTTCTAATAATAAGTCACGCATTGTTTGACCCCCTTTTCAGCAGCGGGAAACCTAACTTTTCCCTGCTCGCTAGATACCCCTGGGCAGCCCTACGGGCCAGATTACGGACGCGTCCAATAAAGCGAGTTCTTTCGCTGACGCTGATCGCCCCGCGGGCATCAAGGAGGTTAAAGGTATGAGAGCATTTTAGAATATAATCATAGGCAGGCAGAACCAGATCCATATCCAAAAGGCGAACTGCTTCGCTTTCATACATATCGAATAAAGTAAAGAGCTGCTCAGGATCTGATTCTTCAAAGTTATAGCGCGAGTATTCAACTTCGTTCTGGTAGAATACATCGCCATAGGTAATGTCGCCCACCCACTTGAGCTCGAGCATGTTGTCAATGCCTTGAATAAACATTGCCAAACGCTCAACTCCGTAGGTGATCTCTGCGGCTACAGGTTTGACATCTATGCCGCCTACCTGTTGGAAGTAGGTGAATTGGGTAATCTCCATACCGTCCAGCCATACTTCCCAACCAAGCCCCCATGCACCGAGAGTGGGGGATTCCCAGTCATCTTCGACAAAACGTACATCGTGTTTAGAAAGATCAATACCTAGCGCTTCGAGACTGCCCAAGTAAAGCTCCTGCACATTGTCAGGAGAGGGCTTAAGGATAACCTGATACTGATAATAATGTTGAACCCTGTTGGGGTTCTCTCCGTAACGCCCATCAGTCGGCCTTCGACAAGGCTGTACATACGCGACCCGCCATGGCTCGGGTCCTAAAGCTTTTAAGAACGTGCCTGGGGCCATTGTACCGGCACCCACTTCCATGTCGTAAGGCTGGTAAATAATGCAGTTGTGCTCAGCCCAATATTGTTGGAGCTTAAAAATAATATCCTGCAGGTTTAGGGGAACACTGCTCATTTAACTCCTCCCTCTCATTCAAAAAAACCCCCCATCCCTGAATGAGGGGACGAAAGGTCGCTTTCAGAGGATCAACAGCACTTTCTTTATACCAAATATGCCTGTAATTGTCAATCAGACTTGATCGTCTCCAGAAAATCCAGCGACTTCAAAGGATAGTCTAGCCGAAAATCTATGTACTTACGCATCAGGGCTTTCAGTTCAGCTAGAGCTCCTGGGGTGGGATGCAGAATTCCGATGCGATTCACATCCCATTCAATCAGACGCTTCATGAGTTCCCAGGTGCCGTTGCTCAAAGGCATCACATTCGTGTAATCACTTGAACAAGAGCGGCATACAAGGCCGCCCTCAGCGGTGAAAAGCAAGTTATCTGTCACGGCCTCGCCGCAGCCAATGCAGTGATAAAGCTGAGGCGAATATCCTAGGGCGTGCATAAGCCTGACTTCAAAGGCACGAGCGGCTAAGGGGAAACGCCCCTGCGACCCAAGGGCAAACACGGTGGTGAGCAGAAGAAATACGTCAGGAACCGGAAGCTCTTCGTCTACGAATCTATCAAGAAGCTCGCAGAGGTAGGAAGCATAAGCCATCATCTCTAGGTCATCGCGCAGCTGCTGATTCGATTGAACGATTTCTGCTTGGCTGAGGTTGTGGAGCTCCTTCCCAGGAAAAATTAGATAGCGTCCGTGGGTAAAAATCTGAGTGGGGCTGAGCAGGCGATTGCGTATACGCCTCGCCCCTCGAGCCGTTGCTCTGAGCTTCCCATGAGTGGCGGTAAAAACGGTGACGATCCGGTCCGCCTCGCCCAGATTCCGCACCCTGATCACAATTCCTTCTACTCTATAAGACACTCAAGTCACCTCTGCTGCCCCTAGCCTTCAACAAAGGGCACCCCAAGATATTCACACCCTAGTTTAGTAATACATCTTCCTCTGGCGGTTCGCTGCACAAATCCCAACTGAATCAGAAATGGTTCGTACACATCTTCGATAGTCTCGGCCTCTTCTCCAATCGCTGCCGCCAGGCTTTCAACGCCTACTGGGCCTCCCCCAAAGACAGACACTATCGTCTCTAATATGCGCCTGTCTATATGATCAAGGCCATACTCGTCGATATCAAACATGGCCAGAGCATCGGCGGCCACTGCATGGGAGATGAAATTATCGGCCTTAACCTGAGCATAGTCACGTACCCGCTTGAGGAGACGATTCGCTATGCGTGGCGTGCCCCTCGACCGCTTAGCAATTTCCTGGGCTCCTGATTCGTCAATCTCCACTCGCAGAATTGATGCTGCGCGCAGAACTATGGCTGTCAGCTCTTCTTCGCCGTACAGTTCCAACCGGCTCATGACACCGAAGCGATCCCGCAGGGGAGAAGTAAGCATACCTGCCCGCGTTGTTGCTCCGATGAGCGTAAAGGGCGGCAAATCGATTCGGACAGACCGAGCGCCCGGCCCTTTGCCAATCACTATGTCGACTGCATTATCTTCCATGGCTGGGTAGAGGACTTCCTCAACTGCACGGCTCAAGCGGTGGATCTCGTCAATGAACAGCACATCACGGGGCTCCAGATTAGTAAGCATCGCTACCAGATCGCCCTGCCTCTCAATCGCAGGCCCTGAAGTGGTGTGAATGCCAACTCCTAACTCGTTAGAGATCACATACGCAAGGCTGGTTTTTCCTAATCCCGGCGGCCCATACAAGAGGACATGGTCTAGAGCTTCTCCCCTCTGCTTCGCGGCGGTAATGAACAGCTCCATGTGTTCCTTTACCTTCGTCTGACCGATGTAATCTGCAAATGTGCGCGGGCGCAAAGAAAGCTCAATATCCCAATCGTCGGGACGTCTCCATCCGCTGACTACTCGTTCCGCCTCCATCCACGGTCTCCTTTCTGTGGTATACTGCTGGCCAGAGCTAGTTTCAGGAGAGCCTGCAGATCACTATCATCCCCTAACCGGGTATACGCGTCCTGCACCATCCGCTCTGCCTCCTGAGCTGCATACCCCAAAGCCATTAGAGCTTCGACCGCATCGCCAAGCCCCCCGCCGGGAACAATCGGCCAGTCTTCTTCTGGTTCAGGGGCGTAAACATCCATAAGTTTGTCCTTAAGTTCCAACATCAGCCTTTCCGCTGTTTTCTTACCTACCCCAGGCAGACTGGTTAGAATACTGATCTGCTGCTGGTGAATGGCCCGTGTAAACTCAGCTGGGGTAACCGCTGACAGAATACCCAACGCGGTCTTTGGGCCAATACCTGATACTCCGATAAGCTGCTGGAAGAGCAGACGTTCATCTTCAGTAGCAAAGCCATACAATACAAAAGCATCATCACGAACATGAAAGTGGGTATACACGCGCATCTCCTGACCTATGCCTGGTATATGGCGCAGAACCTCCTGTGTTACCAGCACCTGGAAACCCACACCGTTCACATCTAGTACAATTGAACTCTCATCGCTGGCCAGGAGTTTACCTGTGAGCATTACAATCATGCATATCTCCCCATTTCCGACAGTTGTACCCATGACAGAGACAAATGGCCAGGGCATCGGCCACGTCATCCGGCCGAGGGATATCATCCAAACCCAAGAGCACCTTCACCATGTAACCTACCTGTTCTTTCGCCGCTCTGCCGTTGCCGGTAACGGCCTGCTTAACCTGAAGAGGTGTATATTCGGCAATGGGGAGTCCGCTGTGGGCGCCTGCCAAAATCGCCACTCCCCTGGCCTGGCCCACAGTAATAGCCGTTGTCACGTTCGTATTGAAAAACAGCTGTTCGATAGCTAAGCAATCGGGGTGAAACTCCTCTATGAGACGACAGACTTCTCCGTAGATCGTCTTTAGGCGCCCAGCCATCTCTTGATTTGATGGCGTAATAATCGCTCCATAGCCTAATACCGAAAACCTATTGGGGCTGTCGCGCCGCACGACTCCATAACCGGTAATTGCGGTACCGGGATCAATCCCCAATATGACCATTATATCACATCCCATCCTGGGGAATATTCGACAGTAAGGGAAATAACTCCTTGCATAAAAAAGCCGCTTGCTCTCCACAAGCGGCTCTGAACTTGGACTACTTCGGATGGTGCACTTGATTCATGACTCTGAAATACCCGATAGACAATTACAAAACTGAGGACAAAGCAGATGATCGCGAGAATCACTACTACAATCGTACGCCAATCCAGAAAATCACCCCCCTTACGGGGAGCATATCCAAGAAAATCCAAATTTATGCTGACTACTCGGCTACCTCGTAGTTGGCATAAACGTCTTGGACTTCGTCCAACTCCTCAAGGGCATCAATCAGTTTTTCAATCGCCTCTTGGGCCTCTGGACTGATTGAGACAGTATTCTTCGGAATCCAGCTGATTTCTGCACCTAAGAACTTCATGCCCTCAGCCTCAAGGGCTTGCTTGACTTGGGCAAACTCCGTTGGATCGGTGGTAATCTCGAAGACGTCTTCGCTAACCATCATATCTTCAGCTCCTGCCTCCAAGACCTGGAGCATAACTGCGTCTTCGTCATAGCCTTCCCGTTCCAAGACCAAGAGGCCTTTACGGTCAAACATCCAGGCTACACAACCGCTCTCACCCAAGTTACCACCATACTTGGAGAACCTGTGGCGTACTTCACCCGCAGTGCGGTTGCGGTTGTCGGTGAGGGCTGTCAGCATGATTGCCACTCCACCAGGCCCATAGCCTTCATATGTTACTTCTTCGAAATTATCGCCATCAAGACCACCTATACCACGCTGAATTGCCCGCTCGATGTTGTCGTTGGGCATGTTAATGCCGCGTGCGGCGTCTATAGCAAGACGGAGCTTGAAGTTGGAGTCTGGGTCAGGCCCGCCCTCCTTAACCGCAAGAGTGATCTGACGGGCCATCTTGGTGAACATCTGGCCCCGTTTGGCGTCTTCTTTGGCCTTTTTGTGTTTTATGTTTGCCCACTTCGAATGTCCTGCCACGAGCGTCACATCCTTTCGCCCATATTCTAGCACACCAGAGTAGTGGTTGCCAACTATCGTTATAGGCGAATGCGCGTCTTGGGAAGCTGATGCGCAATGAGACGCAGCAGAAAATAATGAGAACCCCCCACCCCAACAACAATCCACAACGGCGAAACAAGCTGAGTAATCAGTACGAAATCATATACACCGTGCAGTATTGCAGACCAGAAAAGTCCCAAAGCCAGCTCACCCCACGGGTTGGGAGAAAACTTAGCTCTGCCTACATAATAACCGGCAATCCCGCTGAAAGAAGCATGGGCGAGCGAAGCCACTACTGCCCGTAGGGGAGCAATAGAAAGGCCGAACGATGAAATGTATAGTACATTCTCGACGACCGAAAAACCCAGTCCCGCGGTAACAGCATATATGATCCCGTCCACCGGCTCGTTGAAATGCTCCGAAGAGTAAGATGCGGCGTATACTGCAACCATCTTCACAAGCTCTTCGCCCACGCCAACCACGCCAAACGAGACCCAAAAGGCTGTCAGCCAACTCACTTCTCCCTGTAAGAAAGAGCGAAAGGGATATTCAAGGGCGATCGCCGGCAGGACAGCAACCGCACCGAATACCCCCGCTTTCAACAGCATCGGCCAAGGCTCTCTGTCATACGGATCTCTGCGCTGAAAATACCATACCCAGAATAAGCCAGGCAGTACAGCGGCCAGAATGATATAGGGCATTGGTCTCATCCTCTACTGTTCGAGTTCTGTCGAATCATCCTTTTCTAGTAAGACCCGTTCACCACTGTCCCAAAAAATCGCCTGTTCTACCTGGCAGGCACCACAGATATAGATGTCGGAATAACCGTTATATTCATCAGGATCGATTCCTTCCATCGGCTGATTGCAGAAAGGGCACAGAACCACCGCGGCAACCTCCTCTTAAATCTTGGGTTGTTCCTAGATTGTGCCGTTAGTGGGTATTTTATAGCTGGAAAAGTTCATGCAGGACATTCCCATAGTGTGGTGTAATATACTACTCACAACAGTATATTTATGGTAAAAGGAGGATGTGACATGGCAAAGATCGGCGATGTCTTGAGAAGTGGCGATTGGAAAAGTGAGAAACACGTTCCGGTAATTCAGGCTCCTGACGCCGTAGAAGCGGACAAGGTGTTTACCGTAAATGTTTCGGTAGGAGAAGATATCCCTCATCCAAACACCACTGAGCATCATATTCGCTGGATCAAACTCCTATTCCAGCCAGACGAAGGGTTTACTTACGAAGTCGCTGATTGGCAGTTTACCGCCCATGGAGAAAGCGTGAAGGGTGCTGACCAAGGCCCTGTTTATACCGAGCCTTTCGGGACTGTCCAGATCAGGCTGAAAGAATCGGGCACTCTCCTGGCACTGAGCTACTGTAACATCCATGGGCTCTGGGAAAGCGCGAAGAAAATCGAGGTACGGCGCGGTTAGATCTAACTGGGTAGCAAAAAAGGGAGCGGCCAGAGTATTACCGCTCCCTTTTCCCTAACCCGTAATCTCTCGGATTTCTCGAAGTACATTAGCCGTTCCATCAGCAAGTTCTGAACGCTCCATCGCTGTGACAAAGCTTTCTCGGTTGGACTCAAGTGCCGTAAGCGCATCGAGAAGGGACTCAACATTGAAGTCCTCTTCGGCTACCACGAGACTGAACCCCTGGCGAGCAAAGGACTGGGCATTAAGAATTTGATCACCCCGGCTGGCCTGCAGCGAGAGAGGCACTAAGATATGGGGCTTATGAAGACTGCACAGCTCATAAATGGAGTTAGCCCCAGCGCGAGAAATCACATAATCGGCTGCAGCCAAGAGATCAGGAAGCTCATCGGTGGCATATTCAATTTGGCAGTATCCAGGCCGATTAATGCTTTCATCCTTGTTACCCCTACCGCATAGATGAATTACCTGGTATTTTGAGAGAACCTTAGGCAGAGCGGTTCGTACTACCTCGTTGATCGCTTTAGAGCCGAGGCTGCCGCCCATTACAAGCAGTGTCGGCCGAGAACGAGAAAGGCCGCAAAGCTTTAGCCCCCGTTCCCTCGAACCCCGAGCCAGTTCAGCACGAATTGGCGTACCTGTCACTACAGCCTTATCCTGCGGGACGTACCGCATAGTCTCAGGAAAGGTAAGACAAATCTTCTTCGCAAAGCGCAAGCTGATGCGGTTTGCCAATCCGGGAGTGTAATCTGACTCATGCAAGATCACAGGTATGCCCAGGAGCCAACCTGCAATTGCTACCGGTACGGTAACAAATCCTCCCTTGCTGAAGATGGCATTCGGACGGATCTTGCGCAGGATCTTCCATGCCTGTCCGATCCCCTGGAGAACTCGAAACGGATCTGTTAGGTTCTTCCAATCAAGGTAACGGCGCAGCTTCCCGGCTGCTATTGAATAATACGGGATTCGCTCAGGAATCAAGCTCCGTTCGATACCATCACGAGTGCCAATATAATGCAGCTCATAACCTTCTTCCTCAAGAAAGGGAATTAGCGCTAAGTGCGGTGTAACGTGACCGGCGGTACCGCCCCCTGTCAAGACAAGTCGTTTCACTATCCTAACCTCCCGGAATGACCCAATAAAACTGGAATGGAGAATGAACTATGCATCCTATTGCGTTTTCCATTGGATCAACTGATATTCATTGGTACGGAATTCTGATGGCCTGCACGCTCGTCAGTTCCTATCTGATTGCCCGTTACTTCTGCAAACTGAAGGGCATCAGTCAAGATTCTCTAGACAGACTCTTTTTCTCTACCTACGTGGCAGCAATCGTGGGAGGGCGCCTCGGTGTAGTCGTGGTTAACCTAGATTATTACCTGGCCCATCCTTTGGAAATTGTGGGAAGAGGCGGCATGGCCTCCCATGGTGCCATCGCAGCCGCAATGATCCTAGGAATATTTACGGTTCGGCGAGAGAACCTGTCGTACTGGGCGATTGCCGACATAGCAGCTCCAATCATCCCTGTTGCCCATATTTTCATCCGAACGGGGAACTTCCTTAACGGAGAACTCTACGGGCCACCCACAGATCTGCCCTGGGGCGTACAATTTCCCCACCTACCCGGACCCGTCCATCCGGTGCAGCTCTATGAAGTAGCCGCTTCATTGATTATCCTGCCCTTTGCTTGGCGATGGGCCAAAAACCCGCGCTATCCTGGTTATGCTTTTTGGCGGGTATTGCTGGCTCATTCTGTGGTGCGTTTCTTCTTAGATTCTATTCGACAGCACAGCGAGTTAATTGGGCCTTTTGTGTTGACTCAGATCATAGCGCTCGGTATCTGCATCATCGCGATTCCTGCTATGATCATACTCTCCCGCCGGCATTCCTAAATCGGACAGAATGTCGCTCGCTATAAAAGGTGCAAAGGAGCGCAGTAGTCTGGCCAATCTGATCACCGTAATTCGGTCTGCTTCCTTCAGTCGATTTATGTAACCGAAGATCGCTGCAAGCGCCGTATGGGGCTTACCTTCGCCCATGCGCTGCTTGACGCGCTCTTCCAGCCCTTCCAGCTCGTCCAGCGCAGGGGAACCGATCATGTCCGCTTCCCCAGTGTTCTGAGCAAAGCGCCAGAAACGCTGCACAAACCGAAAGGCCGAAGCTACAGTCTCATGCTTAAAAACTAGGTCTCTGCCAGGCGGCCCCAAGAACAGAAGAGCCAAACGCAGCGCATCAGCTCCCACATCAGGCAGGATTTCGTGAAGCTCAACATCTGAGGCCCCAAATAAACGTCCGCACGAAAGGGTGCTGTCTCGAGCTACCTCTCTACTTAAGTGTGCAAAGTCCCGCGCTTCGACCAAAAAAGACGCTTCTGGCGGTGCCAACTCCAGCGCCAAACAGCCTAAAGCCCGAGCAGGCTGCAGCATTTCTGGTGCTGCGCCATAAACAGCAAGAGACAAAGGCCCATTCATCTGTTCAGCGAACCGGCGAAACACGTCTGCCAGAATTACGAGACGAGCATTCTCTAAGCCAAGCCCTCTGCCCCGCTCCGGCAGTAGTGCTGCAGCATATACCGCTGTAGATACTGACCTATCACTAGCCCATTTCTCTAACCATCTGCGTTCGCTGAGTCGGTAGTTGTAACGACGCACTGCTCTGCCTCCTATTGCAAAGGTATCTCAATGACCGAACTCTGACCCACTCCGATCGGAATCGGCTGCATACTTCCCTGGCTGCCAAAATACCACATCGGTACTTGACCGATAAAGACTTCGTCAAGAATCGGAACTTGAGTAGAGACGGGAATGGTCTGAGACAAGAGGGGTACAACAACCCTCATGTTTACCTGGATATCCAAAGCAATCCGATGCCAGGTCTGGTTAATTCCAGCGCTCTCAAATGTGGCGATGGGCGTTGTCGTCAACCCACCAGCAGGAATCATCCGCACAGGAATCCCCGGGCCCCACGAAGCAAGGAAGTCGAGGCCAGTCAGCTGACCGAGAGGAATCGGAAAGATCTCTTCCCCCAAGTTGTTCAGGGTCTGTAGAATCTTATGAGTGGCCAAACTGGAAACGCGATTTACCTCACCCATGTCGTACTGAATTGCCTGGATATTTCCAGCCCCATCCCGCAGGACCGTGGCCAGTTCAGTCGAACTTAATGATGTAGCCATCATTTCTTCAACGGCTACGTTGATGGCCCGAGTTGCAATACTCATGGCGCGAGTTTCGGCCCAGGCATGAAGCACTGGTGCCAACCTGTGTTCGACAACCATGAGCAAGACCACACTGGCAAGCACCAAACTCAACACAAGTAGACTAAGATAAGTTATCCAGCGCGGACGCCGCGGCGAATTATCAGGCCATCGCCAGTTTATCACAATGCCATACCTCCCTCAAGGGAATGCTATTGTGGAGGCACACCCTAATTGTTTGGGGCTGTGATGCGACTAATATGGTATAATAATTAGATGAACTGTTCCGTGGGGGGTGCCTTAATGGCAACAAGCAAGAAAAAGCGCATTGGGCTATACATCGCAGTTATTCTTGGTTCTATATTGTTCGGTGGCACTGCAGGATTCATCACAGCGTATCTCAGCAGCGCACCATCCTTGGATCAGGTGAATATCACACAAGACTTTACCACCTACATATATGACATCAACGGTAGGGTAATTACTGATCTTTACCGTGAAAACAGGATTCCTACCGATGTGACCAAACTACCCGATCATGTAAAGAATGCGGTAATAGCCATTGAAGATTCTCAGTTTTATAATCACCACGGCATCAATTTTATCGCCTTTGGCCGTGCAATTCTCGTCAACTTAAAAACCTGGAATTTTACTCAAGGCGGCGGCACGATTACGATGCAGCTGGCCCGCAATGTCTTTTTGACACAGAAAAAGACGATTATGCGTAAGCTCGAGGAGTTCCTCTGGGCCGTGCAGATCGAACGAAAGTACTCGAAGGATGAAATCTTAGAAGCATACTTGAATGTGTTCTATTTGAACCACGGTGTGTATGGGATTGAAGCAGGAGCCCGTCTGTTCTTTGGCAAAGAAGCAAAGGATCTGACCTTGAGCGAAGCGGCTATGATTGCTGGAGTCATCCGTTGGCCGAGCCGTTATTCCCCGTTTGTCAATCCGGATATAGCCCGGGATCGGCGCAACTTCGTCTTGGAAAGAATGTACGAGGAAGGATTCATTACAGAAGAAGAATGCCGAGCTGCCCAAGCTGAACCACTCGGAGTTATCGAGCGGCATAAGAGACAGGTAAAGGCTCGCTATTTCGTGGATCACATCATTAATCAAGTTGTAGACCGCTATGGCGAGGCCGCAGTGTTCGGCGGAGGGCTGCGGATCTACACCACCCTTGATTTGGATATCCAGGAGGCAGCCGAGAAGGCACTGTTAGAAGGCCTTCCAGTAAATCCGCGTACCGCAGGCGGTGAGCTAACTCAGCCCCAAGGAGCTCTGATTGCCATCGACCCACGCAATGGGCACATTAAAGCGATGGTAGGAGGACGTGGCGAGGATAGTTTCAACCGCGCTACTCAAGCACTGCGTTCACCAGGCTCAGTGATGAAGGCATTTGCCTTTACGGCCGCCATTGATAAGGGAATCACACCCGCCGATATTTATGAAGATGAACCTACCCAGTTTACGTTGCCGAACGGGGACGTGTGGGAACCGCAGAACTACTACGGTGACTACAGCGGGCCAGTGACAGTCAGAGAAGCCTTTGAACGTTCGCTCAACATCATCGCTGCTAAGGTCGTCGCTGAAATCGGGCCCGAAACAGTTATGGAATATGCCAAAAAAATGGGCATCACAACACTAGTAGAACAAGGGCGAGTCAATGACGTAGGCTTGGCTCCTATGGCTCTCGGTGGCTTAACAAGAGGGGTGTCACCCCTGGAGATGGCGAGTGCCTTTGGCATTCTTGCTAACCAAGGTATCAAGGTAGAACCCATCTCCATCTTGAAGATCACAGATGCTTACGGCAATGTCTTAGAGGAAAACCGTGCCCGCCAGCAGGTAGTGTTGAGCGAGCAGACCAGTTACATTATGACAGATATGCTGCGGGGTGCCATTGAGCGGGGTACGGGCCAAAACGCCAAGATTGGCCGGCCCGCAGCCGGAAAAACTGGTACTGCCCAAGATTATCAGGATGGATGGTTCGTGGGATACATTCCTGAACTCGTAGCTGCGGTCTGGTTCGGAGAAGACACGCCTAGGCAAATGGTTTACTCTGGGGTGCGCTATGGCTCTTGGAACGCAGCAGCGATCTGGAAGGACTTCATGTTGGAAGCTGCAAAGAAGATTCCTGTATCGGACTTTCCGAAGCCTTCCGGCATTGTCGAGGGTATCTTGATCGATACCAAGACGGGCCTCCTAGTCCCCGAGAACTGCAATCTGCCCAAAGAAGAGATCCGCTCAGAGATCTTCATCGCAGGCACCGAACCAACAGAGTACAGCCCTCGCTGCCAACCTCAATCATGGTGGCGGTCTATACTAAATTGGTAATATGAAAGGCGCATCGCCCTGATGCGCCTTTTTCTTATTTATGTGAGTCTAGTTCGGCCACCGTTACGCCACTGCCTCCCTCGTTTGGAGCTCCGTCCTGGAAGGTCTTTACAAAGGGGTGGCCAGCTAGGTAATCCTTCACAGCTGCCCTTAGAGCACCTGTCCCTTTTCCGTGGATAATCCTGACTCGATTTAGGGACGAAAGAAATGCATCATCAAGGTATTTGTCAAGAAGGGCCAAACCTTCTTCGACGGTCTTACCCCTGATATCCAGCTCACTGCGGATCGTCGAGCTCTTAGAGATACTTCCTCTTCCCCCACCGGTGCTGCGCCGCACCACTTGGGTACTCTTCTCTTCGACACGTTCTAGATCGTGTAAGCCGATGGAAATCTTCATAATTCCCGCTTGGACCAACACATCACCGCTGCTGGTAGGCGGTTCAAGCACATAAGCAAGCTGCTGTAAGCTCTTGATCCGTACCTGTTCGCCTGGCTTCAAATCGACCGGGCCAGTTTTCGCTTTGGGCGCTGGCGCCTGCATGCTCAGCTTTTCCTGCTGTTCTGCAATCTGCTCTCGAGCGGCCTTAATAGCTTCCTCAGCTTCAGCCGCTCCTAAACGGCGCATTTCTCCTAAAAGCTGATCGAGCTGAGCTCGGGATTCTCTCAAGAGCTCCTCCTGCTCTGCTCTCGCCTGGGCCAAGATAAGATCCCTCTCCTGTTCTAGGCGATGCAGCTTTTCCTCTAGTTCTCGGCTCAGTTTGTCGTATCTGCGGCGCAGCTCCTCAGCTTCGCGGCGAGCTTCTTCAGCTCGGCGCCGATCCGTCTCAATCTCACCTATGAGGTCCTCGGCTCGCACATGGTCTGAACTGAGAAGGGCCCGCGCCGCTTCCACCAGTTCTTTACTCAATCCCAACCGAAGCGAGATGGCAAAAGCGTTGCTCTTGCCTGGAACGCCGATGGATAGCTTGTATGTAGGCCGCAGTGTTTCTAGATCGAACTCAACACTGGCATTCTCAACATCAGGGTGGGCATAGGCGTAGTTCTTGAGTTCGGAATAATGGGTGGTGGCGATGGTTCGCACACCCATTCGGCGCAGGTGTTCCAAGATAACAGTTGCTAGTGCAGCACCTTCGGTCGGATCGGTCCCCGCACCTAGTTCATCCAGCAGGACCAAGCAATTGGGAGTAACCTCGCTGAGAATCTGCACGATATTTGTCATGTGCGACGAAAACGTACTCAAGCTCTGCTCGATACTCTGCTCATCGCCAATATCTGCATAAATCCCCGAAAAAACAGCTAGCTGAGATCCTTCTTGCGCAGGGATGTGAAGCCCTGCCTGAGCCATGATACAGAACAAGCCGACTGTCTTCAGTGTAACTGTCTTACCACCGGTATTTGGCCCGGTGATCACCAGAACGTGGAAATCTTCACCGAGCCAGATGTCTATCGGGACAACGTCCCCCTTTAGCAGGGGATGGCGCCCTTTCTTAATCCGGACTACACCGTGTCCGTTCACAACTGGTTCAGTACCATCAATTGCTCGGCTATACTTAGCACGGGCAAAGACGGCGTCCAGTTCGGCTATGATCGTCAAATTCTGCAGAAGCTCGGCCTTGTGAGCAGCGACAGATTCGCTGAGCAACCTCAGGATACGCTCAACTTCCACTTTTTCTTCTTGCTCAGCCACGCGCAGCTCATTATTTAGCTCCACAGCAAATGCTGGTTCCATAAATACCGTAGCACCGCTTGCTGACTGATCGTGCACGATCCCCTGGAACTGGCTGCGGTATTCACTGCGTACCGGAACCACATAGCGTCCGCCTCTAATGGTAATGATGGGTTCTTGCAGCATTTTCTGCGCACTGGCAGAATGAATAAGTGACTCTAGACGGTCACGGAGCCGGTTTACTATAGTACGCTGCTTTTGACGAATGCGGGCCAACTCGGGTGTAGCATGATCGCGCACGGTTCCGTCTTCATCAATACAGCGGACAATCTCGTCAGAAAGGCGAGATAGCGGTGTTAGCCCGGCGCTGAGTTCAAAAAGCTTAGGCCCCGCAGCCTGCATATACTTGCTGAGACGGCCCGTGCAATAAAGCAAGCCCTGCACAGCCAGGAGCTGGCTTTCGTCTAAAGTACCTCCCAAAGCAGCGCGCGTTACTACCGCACGGATATCACTCGCACCACCCATGGGTGGTTCTCCGTGTTTCCAGATCAAAGCGAGCGCTTCACTGGTCATGGCGAGCCGCTCGCGGACCTCGTCTATGTCCACGGCCGGAGTTAGGTTTTCTACTAGTTCTTTTCCCAAGGAAAAGCTGGCCCGTTCTGCAACTTGAGCTTTGATCTTGGGCCATTCTAGAACTCGCAGACTGCGTTCGTTCATTTCCACCACTCCTCTACTTCACACCCCTAAAGTAGTGCCCTCGTGTGTACTCTTGGCCCAGCTGAAACTCGTGCGGGCCCTGGTCAAGAGCTTCCCTATAGATGCCTACCCAATGGCGTATCCAGTCAGGTGACTTATACCGGCCCTCGATGCGAATCAAAGACACTCCTGCCCTCTCCACCACATCTATCTTGTCGAGAAGAGCCAGCTCGCGTGAGTTCAGAATATGCATCCGGCACCACCTGTCAAACATCACCGGAAAATGAAAACCCTTCGGGTCCTCTAACTCAATGGTGCCAACCTTCTGGCACTGCAGTTGGCAGCCTTGATCCCGCAAGAGACAGTGCTTCGTTACCATGGACTCTACTGGCCCATGAACGACCATGCCAATAGGAACGCCTGAACGCTCCGCTATTTCACCAATCTGGCTCAGCCGCAGTTCCAATGATGCGGTAACGCAGCTCACACCCTGCTCAGCCAAGTATTGAGCGGTGTGATGGTTGAACACATTCAACCACAGATCAGTATGAATCGGTTTCGCCTGTGAGACGTCCCGCAACACCTGCAGTGCGCCTAGACTCCCGACTAGTAAGCCGTCGAACGACTGACTCTTCAGCCTCTTTTTCAGCTGCCCTAACTGTCTATCATCCATGACACGATCGATGTGTGCGAAGACGGGCACGCCATAGGACTGCCCTAAGTCCCAGGCAGCGTCTAGTTCATGCAGATGGTATTCTGGTGTGCGCTGGAACACTGCACCCGAAAAATAGATCAAGTCAGCACCCGCCTCGAGTGCAGCTTGTGCCGACGCCATATCCGCTGCCGTGACAGCTAACAGCGGCTTCTTGGTCATTCGCGAAGGCTTTTCGGTATGCACCTGTGGCAATACCCGTTGAGAGCTCGACAGCTGACGACTCTTATAGCTGGCAAGGCGAGCCTCTTTCCACTCTTCTACCAGGCACCGCCGAGTGCGGTTTAGCTCGCTTACTGGCAGATAAGTGTTGTCGCCAAGGTGAACATGCAGCTCTTCTATGTCGAGCGGCTCATCACCGAGCCGGAGCAGTTTTTCCTTCACCACATCCTCTGTTAGGGGATGTGCAGTGGCCTCCGTTAAGACGATAGAGCTTTCCACAGAAGCACTATAACCATCGCCATCCACCAGCGTCAGCTGTAGGGGTTCCCCGATCTGACCGTAGGCATACATGGTTGCTCGCACCCGTCGTAAGATCTGACCAGGCGTAAAAGCAGCATTGTTGTGCTGATCCGTCTGCGCCTTCTGATACGTAATGAATTTGGGGTCAGGATGGCCGCTGGCATAGGCAGTAGTAAAACCACGGCTGAAAACCGTTTCGAGGTCGGCTGGGCTGTATGGCTGCCCATCCAGAGCCGCTCTGTAAGTCCGTACTACAACCGCCACATAGTCAGGCCGTTTGAGCCTGCCTTCGATTTTTAGGCTGCTCACCCCTGCAGTGCGCAGTTCCGGCAGCAGTTCTATAAGCTTCAAGTCTCGCGGTGATAGCACATAAGGGCCCGCCTGTTGGTTGGGTAGCCCATGTACTTTATACGGCAGACGACAGGGTTGGGCGCACTGACCCCTGTTACCGCTCCGCCCTCCAATAAGGCTGCTCATCAAACACTGCCCCGAATAGCAGATGCAGATTGCTCCATGGATGAATACTTCTAACTCTAAATTAGTGCGGCGTTTGATCGCAGAAATCTCATCAATACTGAGTTCGCGTGCAAGAACAACGCGGGAAAACCCGAGCTGTTCAACTGCCTGAATGTCCGCTGCACTCTGAACTGTCATCTGAGTGCTTGCGTGCAGTTCTAACTCGGGAATCATAAGCCCAGCCGCGTGCGCTAAACCGACATCTTGCACTATCACTGCGTCAGCTCCCCACTGATACAGCTGAGCAAGGTAATGGAGAGCTCTATCTATTTCGCTATCGTTCAAGAGCGTGTTAACGGTTACGTAGACTTTGACGCCGCGAACATGACAGTAATCCAGTGCGGCCTGCATTTCCGCATCATCGAAGTTTACTGCCGACGCTCGGGCGCTGAAGGAACGGCCACCTAGATAAACGGCATCAGCGCCATTCTCTACAGCCGCTTTGAGTGCTTCCGGCGACCCCGCAGGGGCCAGCAGTTCCATAGCTTTGCCTCCTACAACTAACTCATCGCTTGAAAATAATCAACAATACCGTAAAAAACCCCGCGGGCGGCTTCTAAGCGATACCATCGCTGACTTAACAGCTCGGCCTCACGGGCATTACTCAGAAAACCAATTTCCACTAGTACTGCTGGCATCGATGTATTCCGCAGTACATAGAAGTCTCCATGCCTTACTCCCCGATCATTTGCCTTCAGCTGTGCGGGCAGCCGACGCTGAACTGCCTCTGCCAAAGCCCAATCGTGGCTTTTATAGTAATATGACGCACTCCCTGCTGCATTCGGGTCGTCACTCCAGTCATTGTGGAGTGAAACAAAAATGTCCGCCTCAGACCTATTCGCCTGGGCAACCCGTGCTGCCAGCTGACTGTTGGGCAGGCCTGAATAAGCAGTACCGTCAGCAGGATTGACATTGCCCTGCCGCGTCAAAATCACCCGGGCACCAGCTTGTTCTAGAAGCTGCTTCAACTCCCAAGCTATAGCTAGTACGTTGTCTGCCTCAGTGGTCTTGCCCACCCCGACAGTACCAGGATCGGCACCACCATGGCCGGGATCAACTACGATAGTACGGCCCGCCAAGGCACGAGAAGGCAGATTGTAGCTTCTCCCACTGGTTGTCTTCTCGCTGCCAAAAAGGCCGGAGATAAAGAACATCACAAGCATCAGTATAGTAGCCCAAATGCTGGAATAAAAGCTGTATTTCAAAGATGTTCCCCCCTGCTTGGACTATTCCAGACAGGGAGGAACATACCTTTAAGTAACTTCAACCGCTGAAGACGTATCTATCCAGCTCTACCAACAAACAGCCAATCAGGCTTGGCCCAGTCCTGAGGCCAATAAACCTCTAGGCGTTCTTGGACAAAGGGGATCAAGACTCGGACTTCCTGAACGACCGCAGATTCATCTAAAATCGCATCCACTGGAGGTACATTCAAGTTAGAGAGAATCGCCACAGCGACAATCAAGACTACACCCACCTTGAAAACACCAAAAGCGGCGCCGCCTAGGTGATCAAGGACAGCAAAGGGTGTGAGGCGGATAGCCTTGGACCAGACCCAGCCCGATAGCGCTGCCAAAAGAGAGATACCTACAAGTATCGCGATAAACGCAATTGCCTGAGCATGCAGCGGTTCAAGAGGGTAGACCTGTACCAGATGCTGTGACAGCTCTTGGTAGAAATGATAGGCCAAAGCCACTGCCAAGATGGCTCCCACAATACTGAAAATCTCGCGGATCAACCCACGCCTAAACCCCTTGAACAAGGCCAAGCCCACAACAATCATGATGATTATGTCGATCCATTTTGCCATAATAAACTCACTCCGCCAAATGCTTAGTTGGCCTCCTCCAGGAGCTGCAGAAGCTCATCATGCTCCTTACGCAGTCTTTCTAGTTCATCGGCGATATTAAGCGCGGCTAAAATCGCTGCTTTGTGTCGAGGGAGGGTCGGATTTTGATTGTGGATCTTCCTGAGATGTGCATCCACATAGTGAGCCAATTTCTTGATGTACTCGGGTGAGGCATCTCCTTTAATAAGATGCTCCTCACCGAGAATAGTTACACGTACGGACACACACATCCCTCCAATCCTGCTTCTGCTGATAGTTTTCGCCTCAGAAGTCTATTCTCCTTCTGCTAGCGAATCTCAGCACCGACGGCCTCCTTCAGGCAGGTGATAATCTGTTCCATGATATCATTGATCTCTTTCTCTTGGAGGGTACGCTGGCCCTGAAACTGGAGTGAAAAAGCAACGCTCTTCTTGTCTTCGGGAACAGGCTTACCCTGGTAAACATCAAAGACACGTACATCCTGGAGCAAATCTCCGCCCGCTTTTGTGATTAGTTCTACCAGCTGAGCCACCGGCTGTTCACGGCCAATAAGAACAGCCAGATCTCGATCAACTCTCGGGAAACGCGAGATTTCCTTATACCTGATCTGCTGTTTCTGATGTGCGAGGAGAACCTCTAAATCTACCTCAGCTGCATACACTCGGCTGCCGCCGATGCGGAAGTTTCGAGCAACGGTCGGATGGATTTCGCCGAAGACAGCGAGAGGCTTACCGCCAAGAGTGATTCTACCCTGGCGGAATGGGTGGAAAGTGGGGTTTGCACCTTTTGTCCATTCTAACCCACTCGTTGGCAGAACAGCTTCTAAGATCCCCTTGATATCAAAGAAGTCAAATTCCGCATGGGGGACCGCCCAGTTACGTTCGCTGCGATCACCATAGAGCACTATACCAAGGTGGCGCGCTTCCTTAGGCTGAGTAGGCGGATCAACCTGGCCGGCTAGATACACCGCTCCAACCTCAAAGAGGGCAGCTCGGCTCTGCTGACGCGCAGCATTGGTGCTGACCGCCATCAACAAACCAGGTAGAAGGCTGGTACGCATATAAGCAAGGTCTTCTGAGATGGGATTTGCTATACGGAGCATTTCCACATTCTCTTCAGCAAGCAGACGCTCATTACTGTCACCAGGGATGAATGAGTAGGTCAGAGCCTCCTGCAGCCCAAACCCAACCAGCTGTGCGCGCAGATCATCTTCGAGCTGCATCATTCTGCTTTGGCCACCCACCATTGTAGTACCATAAGGAGTAGTGGTCGGGATTCTATCGTATCCCCAGATACGAGCCACTTCTTCTACCAAGTCTGCCTCGAGTTCGATATCACGTCGATGTGGCGGTATTGTGACCTGCCAAACAGCGTCCTGCTTTTCTATGGCAAACTCTAGAGAAACCAGAGTTCTTTCCATATCTTCCTCAGGAATATCTGTACCCAGGAGTTCGCATGCCTTCACCGGGTGATAGGCCACGGTGCGAGGCGCATGGTCAACTGTGTCTCGATCAATTATCCCTGAGAGAACCTTTCCCGAAGCGTATTCAGCCAAGAGATAAGCAGCCCGCTTCGCCGCCATCAGCGTTCCAGAGGGATCAATTCCCTTTTCGAACCGTGCTGCAGACTCTGAGGAAATCCCTAGAGCCTTGCTCGTTCTACGAACCGAAACAGCGTTGAAGTTGGCGGATTCTAATACGATAGTGTTGGTAGAGTCGGTAACCTCTGAGTTTTCTCCACCCATCACGCCAGCAACGCAGACCGGTTTCTCCGCGTCACAGATCATGAGCATATCTTCGGACAGTACCCGTTCTTCACCATCTAAGGTAACCAGTATCTCCCCCGCTTGCGCGGTTCTGACTACAATCCGTCCCCCTGCGAGTCTGGTGTAGTCAAAAGCATGTAGGGGCTGTCCCATTTCGAGCATGACATAGTTCGTGATGTCCACGACATTATTGATCGGGCGCATACCTGCCGCTCTCAGACGAGCCTGCATCCACAGCGGCGACTCACCCAAGCGGATATCCTTAATCATCAGAGCGGTATAGCGCGGGCAGAGTTCAGGCTTAAGTACTTCCACATCTGTGTGATCGGTAAGGCTTTCTTCAATCGCCTCATACTCAAGAGCCGGATAGCGGATCTGTCCACCTGCTAGAGCCGCTACCTCGCGTGCGATTCCGATTACACTCATGCAATCAGGGCGATTGGCGTAAATGGAAATGTCTAATACTGTGTCGTTTAAGTACAGAGCATCTGCCAAAGCTTCACCCACCTGCAGTGTGTCAGGAAGAACCATGATTCCATCATGATCTGTTCCTATTCCCAGCTCGGCTTCGGAGCAGATCATGCCTGCTGAGGACACACCCCTAACCTCGCGGGATCCAATTTCAAATCCGCCGGGTAGAACCGCCCCTGGCAGTGCTACAGCCACCGTTTGCCCTTGAGAGACATTCGGTGCACCGCAGACAATCTGACGGGGCTGCCCTTCTCCTACATCCACTTGACAAACGTTCAGCTTGTCTGCATTTGGATGAGGTACTACTTCGAGTACGCGGCCGACGACCACATTATCCAAACCCGGATTGAGAGAGGTAACACCCTCCACCTCAAGTCCCGCCATAGTCAAGCGATCTGCAAGCTCCTCTGGACTCCACGGGATATCGACATATTCTTTTAACCAGTTATAGCTTACTAACACTGTCCATCCCCCTACCTTCCAAATTGCTTTAAGAAGCGGACATCGTTGTCAAAGAGCAGACGTATATCATTGATGCCGTAGCGGAGCATCGCGATCCGTTCGACTCCCATGCCAAAAGCAAAACCACTCACCTTGTTGGGATCGTAGCCGACTCCCCGAAGTACCCGTGGGTCGACCATTCCGCAGCCCAAGATCTCAAGCCAGCCTGTACTCTTACAGACTCGGCATCCGCTTCCGCCGCACATAATGCACGAAATATCCACTTCAGCACTGGGTTCAGTAAAAGGGAAATAGCTCGGCCTGAATCTAGCCTTAGCGTCTGGGCCAAACATCCGTTCTATAAACAACTGTAAAGTACCCTTGAGGTCTGCAAAGGTGATGCCCTCGTCAATGACCAACCCCTCGATTTGGTGGAACATGGGAGAATGGGTCATGTCCGCATCAGCCCGATAGACCTTGCCAGGCGCAATTATGCGAATTGGCGGCTGGCGATTCTCCATCACATGGATCTGCACAGACGAGGTCTGACTCCGAAGCAGAAGCTCTTCTGAGAAGAAGAATGTATCCTGCATATCCCGCGCCGGATGATCAGGCGGAATATTCAGAGCCTCGAAGTTGTAGTAATCCCACTCTACTTCTGGCCCTTCTACAACCTCATAACCCATACTGGTAAAGATTCTTTTGGCTTCGTTGATCACGAGCGTGATTGGATGCAGTGTGCCAATATTGGGCCTGCGGCCAGGTAGCGTCCAGTCAATGGCCTCTGCCTTGAGACGCTGTTCTTCTTCCTGCCGAAATAGCTCAGCTTCGCGCTTATCCCAAATGGCTTCGAGCTCATCTCGAACCTCATTCACCATTTTACCAAAGACGGGCCGCTCTTCGGCAGACAGACTACCCATACTCCGTAAGAGCTGTGTCAGTTCACCTTTCTTGCCCAAGAAGCGGATGCGAGCGTCACGCAGTTCCTGGACACTGGCAGCCTCCTGTACACTCTGCAAGGCTGCTAGGCGAAGTTCAGCGATCTTTCCCTGCACAGTTATCCCTCCAAATTTCTCTATTAAACAAAAAAACTTCCTGCATCCCATCATAGGGACGCAAGAAGCACGCGGTACCACCCTAGTTGGTTCTAACGATAGAACCCTCTCTAACCCGGTAACGGCGGAGACCGGCAAGGCCTACTGTCATTTCAGCCCGCAGCTCAGGAGCGAATTCCAGCCACTTGTCACCTAAAAGAACTCTCAGTCTTTGGTTCTTTCTCCCTGTCGGCTTCCATGGATGTACTACTCTCCGTCACAGCTTTTGATCTATGTGATTGAAGTGTCCTTCTCAGATTTCTTAGTGCAGTGTTCTGTTGGTTAGATCCAACAGCTGCCTATACAGCAAATACGCATTGATGGAACCGGTGGTTACAAAGATCCGCCAGACGACCTTTGGAGTGAGACTCATGGAATAACCCCCCGCGCTTCCGCTTGATGTTGCCGCTATTATACCATACAGCATTTGTCCTTACAACAAATCTTCACGTGATAAATGATGTTGGCGGACAATTTCGTACATCAAAATACCGGCAGCCACAGATGCATTAAGGCTCTCCATTTCACCTAAAAGCGGAATCTTGACTCGCACGTCCGCAGCCTGCCGAAGCTCCGAGCTGGGGCCATGGGCTTCGTTCCCAATCACCAGTGCCACATCTTGGGCATAGTGGGCCGCAAAATACGTTTCGCTATCCGTCAAATCGGCGACGACTATCTGAAAGCCTGCCTCCTGGAGCATCTTTACGACTTGGCCGCCCCCAAAGATCGCATGCGGAAGATGGAATATACCTCCCATGCTGGCACGGACAACCTTGTTGTTGTACGGATCGACACAGCCTGTCGTCAGGAGCATCCCCTTCGCACCTGCAGCAACAGCTGTGCGAAACAAGGTCCCTAAGTTACCAGGATCGCGAATTTGGTCGGCAACAATAATCAAACCCGATAGCTCCCATTTCCATGTAGGCTTGCGTACTACAGCCACTACTCCCTGAGAGGTGACTGTATCACTGATCTCAGCGAGCACTGATGCACTGCAGGCCACCGCCTGAATGCCTGCGGCTTGAACTTTTCCGAGCAGTTCCTCTCCTCTTGGGCTTTCTAGAAGCTTTGGAGAATAAAAGGCTACTTCGACGAGGCCCGAGCTGACAGCTTCCTCGGTCAGACGGACGCCCTCGACCAGAAAAAGCCCTTCTTTGTCTCTCCCGCTGCGCCGCAGCAGTGTCTTGGCCTTCTTAATCTGGGGGTTTCCCTTACTTGTGATCACGTATGAACCACCCTCGCAGTCAAGCAAAAACCGGGAGGCAAGGCTCCCGGTCAAGTTCGTCATTACTGTTTAGCAATAGCTACCAATTCCGCAAAAGCCTTTTCATCGTTAACGGCCAGGTCAGCCAGAACCTTGCGGTTAATGTTCACGCCATTCCTCTTCAGTCCGGCAATGAGTTTGCTGTAAGACAGTCCGTTGAGACGGGCAGCTGCGTTAATGCGGGTAATCCACAGTTTCCGGAAATCCCGCTTGCGCTGTTTGCGGTCCCGATAAGCGTACACCAGGGACTTCATTACAGCTTGGTTAGCTACTCTGTACTTTTTGCTTTTATCTCCAAAATAGCCTTTGGCTAACTTAAGAACTCTCTTCCGCCGTCTGCGGGTTACGTATCTACCCTTGACTCTTGACATCTTAAACTCCTCCTATTATACCTCTAGCTGTATGGCAGAAGCCGTTTGATCCGTTTGCTTTCAGCGTCGCTGACTACTGCGGAATGGCGCAGGTTGCGCTTACGCTTTGCCGATTTTTTCTCCAGGATATGACTCTTATAAGCACGGTTTTTCACAACTTTGCCGGAGCCAGTAACCTTAAACCGCTTAGCAGCACCGCGGTGCGTTTTCATTTTTGGCATAACAAATAGACCTCCTGATTCCTTGAACTCATCGATGCATGGTTATTCTTTAGTGTTGTTCTCTGTTTTCGGAGCGAGGACTGTGATCATTTGTCTGCCTTCGAGTTTTGGCAGGCGCTCAACTGTGCCGATATCCTTGAGCAGCTCAGCTAACTCGGTCAGCTTTGACTTGGCCAAATCAGCATGAACAATTTCCCGGCCTCTAAATCTTACAGAGACCTTCACTTTATCGCCGGCCTTGAGGAACCGTTCAGCCGCGCGCACCTTCACTTCAAAGTCATGATCATCAATCTTGGGACTCATCCGAACTTCTTTAACTGTAACAACCTTCTGTTTCTTGCGGGCAAGTTTTTCGCGTTTGCTCTGTTCATACCTGTGCTTGCCATAGTCCATGATGCGGCAGACTGGTGGTTTGGCATTTGGTGCAACTTCGACTAAATCAAGTTCACGTTCTTCAGCTATCCGCAGTGCATCGCGAACACTCATAATGCCCAACTGCTCCCCGTCGGCATCAATCACCCGAACCTCTTTGGCCCGGATTGCATCATTCACTCTAGATTCCCTGCTAATGGTGTCACCCCTCCAAATACACAAAAATAAAAGCGGATGGCATAAGCCACCCGCTGTTTACACCAAAGTTAATCCCATGCGTGCATAGCTATACAGATAGGATAATCAGTGTAACCTTGTGAACACCCACGTTACAAGGTGAGAAGCGGTGGCTTCTACTTAAG
This sequence comes from Bacillota bacterium, assembly GCA_012521295.1. Classification (GTDB taxonomy): domain Bacteria; phylum Bacillota; class Limnochordia; order Darwinibacteriales; family Darwinibacteriaceae; genus JAAYMS01. The sequence goes on along the minus strand of JAAYMS010000070.1, from coordinate 172 downwards.
ACAAACCAAGTATATCACGAAGCATTACCTACCGTCAAGACCAAAATCGGCCAAGATCGTGTCAAGCAACTGTAGGATGAAATAAGACCTACCAACCCTAAGGGAACGAGTCAACTGGTATTTTGTTATAAATGCAATGATGCATTGGATATTTGCCGTAGCAATGGCCGAT
>JAAYMS010000069.1 GCA_012521295.1 Bacillota bacterium | reverse complement strand
CGAACACAGCAGTTAAGCTCTCCAGCGGTGATGGTACTGCCACATCTCGTGGCGGGAGAGTAACTCGTTGCCGGGAATGAATTTGAAGAACCTCACTAAGTGGTGAGGTTCTTTTTTTGCAGACTATGAGGCCAGAAACGACACAGCAACGAGACGCTGCTCGGGAATGCGATGGAACTCTTTCCAATGCCACCTACTTCTCTGCTACGACCAGCATTTCGAAATCGTCTGGTGTTAGTTTGTCCTCTCTGGAAAAAGCGCCAAGTTTGGCGGCGAAGATCTCTATCTTATGAAAGCTTAAGGACTTCAGAAGCCATGTTATTTCGCTAGGCATGTAGTACCGCTCATTGATGACGATCTGATGTTCGTTTCCATCGTCATCGGCATAAGTAAATAAGTCGTGGCTCCTCATCGTCATGAGATCGAAACGCTCGGTCTCCGAGTTACTTGGATGGAAGAGGCGGTAAAGCCCGTTCAGAGTGGTGAAAATGAACTTCCCAGTGCTCTTCAGCGCCCTTGCAGCATTTTTCAATATTTCGAAGTTCATCTCGTCTGTTTCCATCAGAGGAAAAGCCCCTTCGCATATCATGATTGCTGCGTCAAATTGGTTTTCGAAGGGCAGGTTTCGTGCATCATACCTCAAGAACTCGACCTTGACGTTTGCCTGTTCTGCCTTTTCTCGGGCCTTTTTCAACTGAGCTTCAGATAAATCGATACCCGTTACGGAATAACCGCGCTTAGCAAGCTCAATTGCGTGTCTTCCTGTTCCACATCCGATGTCGACAATCTTGAGTGACTTATTATAGTTGAGCTCCCTCTCGATGAAGTCACATTCACCAAGTGTACCGTGGGTAAATGGTTCTCTATCATATTGATCTGCATAGTTTTCGAACAGTTTCTCATACCACTGCACCGCAGTCGGCCTCCTCCATGTAATTGTCAGGCTTTTCTGTTTGTTATAACATTCTCTTTGTAAGTTGAAATTCCTTGCGTCAAGGATGACGACATGGTATTATTGTTAGCAAATACCCCATGGGGGTATAAAGGATTCGGTTCAGGGAGGTTCAAGTCGGATGGTACCAGCTGTTTTGAAAGGGTGCAGGGCAGATTGGTTGCAGAAATACACCTGGCCTTTCACCGTTCTAGTGGCAATTGGCGGTCTGTGGTTCCCCAAACTAGGCCTGCTTGTTATTCCAGTCATGCTGGGTTTGATTGTGACGTCGTTTTTCAGAGGCCGCTATTGGTGCGGCAACATCTGCGCCCACGGGAGTTTGTTTGACCACGTCTTCGGCCGAATAAGCAAGAAGAAAGCGATACCAAAGTTCCTGAAGTCTCCATACTTAGGTTGGAGTATTTTTGTGTTATTTGGTTACAACATCACACGGCGTCTAGTTGCCGTATCTCGTCTGTGGGGAACCGCTCAATTCTGGGATCGCTTGGGATTTGTCTTTGTAGCGAGTTATCTCATGGTTCTTTTTGTCGGTGGATTGGGAGCGATTCTTGTGCGTCCTCGTACGTGGTGTACGGTCTGCCCTATGGGTACTATGCAGAGGATATCGTACAGGCTGGGAAAGTGGGTGGGTGTGGCCAACAGCACAGATAGGCGTATTGCTATCTCGGACCCCGAGAAATGCCGCGCTTG
>JAAYMS010000068.1 GCA_012521295.1 Bacillota bacterium | reverse complement strand
GCTGCGCCAAGTTCCCGTTCAATACTCTGCAGGATACTTACTACTTCATCAGCACTTCTGGGCCGCTGATCGGGTTCTTTAGCCATCAGCCGCATGACAAGCTGTTCTAGTCCGCGGTGCAGTTCTGGGACATACTGCCTGAGAGGAGTCGGATTCTCCTGAATCTGCTTGAGCGCTATAGCAATGGGAGTATCACCACGAAATGGTTGACGGCCGGTGAGCATTTCATACATCACAACCCCAAGCGAGTACAAATCGCTCGATGTCTGCACGTTCACGCCACGTGCTTGCTCTGGCGAGAAATAATGAACCGAACCTAAAACAACACCGGTTTGAGTAAGATTAGCTGCAGACATGGCTTGGGCAATACCGAAATCAGTGACCTTTACCTGGCCATCTTGGGTTATTAGAATGTTGTGGGGTTTAATATCCCGATGAATAATGCCGTGTTGATGCGCATGCGAAAGTGCCTTGGCAATCTGCATGGCCACGCTGACCACAAAATGCTCAGATAAAGCTCCTTTCTCCTTGATAATGGCGCTCAAGTTCTGTCCTTGAACGTATTCCATTACAATATAGTGAGATTGCTCGGTCTGCCCGACATCGTAAATGTTCACAACATTCGGATGGGACAAGCTGGCTGCTGCTTGGGCTTCTCGGCGGAAGCGTTCAATGAACTCGGCATCGCTGGCAAACTGGTCTCTGAGGACCTTGATCGCGACAACGCGGTTTAGGAGAGTATCCCGTGCGCGATAAACAAGGGCCATTCCGCCATCGCCCACTTTATCTAGTATCTCGTATCGATTTACCAATTTCTCACCAATCATGGCAGTCACCTTTCACTTTACATGCCCCCCAATACGCCCTGGGCTACGAGAGCCTCCCGCAGCACTAATCCTCCGAGCGGAGCAGCTGTCTGAGAGGCAGTTCCAGCGTGTTCCAGCAGTACAACCACCACAGCAGCTGGTTCTTCCGCAGGGGCAAAACCGACGAACCAGCTGTGATCTCTACCGTTGGCTGTCTGAGCGGTACCGGTCTTACCTGCAGTCAACACACCTGGAACTTGCGCACTCTTAGCAGTACCACTCTGGACGGCCATTACCATGGCATCGCGCACACCTGCGGCAGACCACTGTGATACGGCCTCAGATATGACCAATGGCCGCTGCATCTTGGGAAGCCTCCACCCACCTCTAATCTGCTCAACGAGATAGGGGCGCATCAACCTACCTCCGTTGGCAATCACCGCAATGGCAGACGCCATCTGCAGCGGTGTTGCTAAAAGCGAACCCTGACCAATCCCAATCTGGCCCCATCCATAGGCGGACAGCTCACCATCTGGCAGATTACCACCACTGGCAGGAAGGGAAAAATCGGGTGTAGAGCCCAGTCCTAGCCTGCGAAGCGTCTGGAGCAGCGCTGGCCCAAGTTGGGCAGCTAATTGCGCAAAGACGGTGTTGGACGACAAAGCCAGAGCTTCTTTCGTTGTGATCTCGCCTAAAGCCTGTCTCTGGAAGTTAGTAATTGTCCTGCCCGACAGCTCTACCACACCCTGATCGGCCCATCTCTCATCCAAGTCCACCGTGCGGTTCTGCAGTGCCGATACCAGTACTAAAGGCTTGATAGCCGATCCAGGCGGATACTGTCCCTGTACAACACGGTTTACAAAAGGACTTCGTTGATCTTCTAGGTATTCTGGCCATTTGTCATCTAAAGCGTTTGCATCAATGTAGGGATACGAAGCCAAGGCCAGGACCTGCCCGGTTGTGGGCTCCAACACAACGACTGCGCCTACCCGCCCTTCTAAGAGCTCTTCTACACGGCGCTGCAGATTAAGATCAATCGTGGTTTGCACATTCTGTCCCACAGCCAGCCGCTCATGCCAGGCCTTTTCTAGGCCGCTCATACCGTAACGGGCGTGGAAATAACCCGTAATGTGACTGATACCTGGACTTGCGTAAACCCTGCGTGTGCCATCTGCATCGATGATGGTTTCGGCAAGTGCCTGGCCATTCCTGTCCAGAATGGCTCCCCGCGGCTCTCGAAAAATACGGTAACGGCCAGGATTCAGCGGGTGTTCATCTAACTCAGTAATCAACTGCCAGTACACCAAGAAGGCCATAAGAAGAAAATATCCAGCCAAGAGCCCCAGGAAAAACTTGCGCATCTGCTTCACTCAGCCCTCACCTGCCTGATGCTGACCAGGATCCCCAGCATCCACATCTGCGCCACAAGCGAGCTCGAGCCGTAGCTCACAAACGGAAGTGTCATTCCTGTCACTGGCAGAACACGCAGCACTCCGCCTGCGACAAGAAGAACTTGGACAGACCACAATAACACAATTCCCAATGCGGTATACTGCTCAAGGGGTGAGGCCGCTTTTTGGCTGAGCTGGAGTCCGCAGTACGCAAGGATCAGATAAGTGCTCAAGACTGCAACAGCACCTAAGAATCCCAACTCTTCTCCTATGAGGGCAAAAACAAAATCAGTATGCACTTCAGGAATGATTTCGCCCAGCCCTACACCGATCCCTCTTCCAAACACCTTCCCACGGTTCATGGCAAATAGTCCCTGAAGAACCTGATACCCAGCTCCTTCAGCGTGCTCCCAGGGATACAGCCAAGCAGTCAAACGGGAACGCAGGTGGGGAAACACATAAAAGGCTGCCCCAAATCCTGCTGCTGCGGCTCCCAACGAAGCTGCTAAGAAGCGCCATGAAAATACAACAGCCACAGACAAGAGGCAGAATACTACGTATAGGAGAAGTGCCGGGCCGAGGTCGCGCTGAACAGCTAAGAGCAAAAACACTCCGCTTACAAACACTATCAACGGGCCCCAATACTTTACCGCGGCCCACCCGTGTTTCGTGTTCAGCAGAGTGCGATTCTCTACAAGGTAGCGGACGATAAACAGAACCAGCAATACTCGAGCAAACTCTACTGGTTGAAAGCGGATGATTCCCAAATCAAGCCAAGCTTTGGCACCGCCAACCCGGGTGCCGAAAACCAAGGTCGCAGCCAGCAGAAGCAGCGCTCCCAGCCCAAAGACATATTTTACACGACTCTGCGCCCAACCGCCCCATATTCCTATACAGAAGGCAGCAAGACCAGCTAGATAACCTCGAAACTGTTGGGCCGCATACTCTGGCTTGATCCGCAGCAGAAAAATCCAACCAATCCCGACCAAGAGTGCTGCTGGTAACAGACACTCGCTTCTAAGCCCGAGTCTTGTTGACAGAAAAGCGAGCAGAGCAAAACCTGTCCATATAAGGAGAAGCTGCCACCACAGTTCTGCTTTGCCTCCCTGTACCGCCAGCCATATCAGCGCAAGCCCGAGCCATCCAGCTAGTTCTACCCACAACCATATGGGACGGCGCATCTTCACAGTGCCTCCTAAGAAACTTGGGCAACTATTACAGTAATATTATCGCGCCCACCGAGAGTGTTGGCTAATTGGACAAGCCTATGAGCCACCTCCTGAGGATGGGCACCCTCGAGATGCTCTTTGATCTGTTCATCACTCAGCACATCGGTCAGACCGTCTGTACAGAGCAGAATCCGTGAGCCGGGCGAAAAGAACCTGCGCTGGACTTCAACTTCTACTACGCCTAGACCCAAGGCCTGTGATAAAACATGACGCTGAGGATGCTGCTCTGCTTCTTCGGGGGATAGAGTACCCTGTCGAGCCAGTTCACCCACAAGGGAATGATCGTTGGTGATGCGGAACAGCTCACCCTGCGAGTAGCCATAGGCGCGGCTGTCGCCCACATGGCCGAAGATTACGTCTGCACCTTCAGCCTGCGGTATGCATAGAGCCATAGTGATGGTTGTACCCATGCCGTGGAGGGCCGGGTCTGTTTTGGCTGCATCTACAATCTCTTTATGGGCTCCTAGAATCGCCTGACGGATTTCTTCTTCTGGATCTGAGAGGAGAAATTTGAAACCACGGATATAGTCCACTGCCAGTTTGGAGGCAACTTCTCCAGCCTGATGCCCACCCATACCGTCACAGACAATTAAGAGGCCGTCGCCTACCCAGAAAGAATCTTCATTTGTCTCCCGGACCCTGCCGATCGATGTTTCTACCCCCACATTCATCATCAACACCCCTAGCTTAACTCGTTGAGCATCAAACGAGCCATTCCCCAGATTATTCGCAGCAGCCACAGCACTAATGCTAGTCTCAGAATAATCTTAACGCCACCCATTACAAGGACTCCCTGTAAACTAGACGTGCTGTGCCGATCTTGATTTCGTCTCCAAAACGCAGTAGAGCCGAATCGACACGCTCTCCGTTCACAAGCAAACCATTGGTACTGTTGTTGTCCTCAATAAACCACTGGCCGCCCCGGCACACAACCCGAGCATGGATACGACTCACATTCGGCTCATCGAGCACCAAGTCACAGCCCATGTTCCTTCCTATAGTCAGCCCATCCCGTAGTGGCACACCACCGCCGAAGGCTCGCCCTTGGTTAACCACTAAAAACCCGATGCTGGAAGGGCTCCGACGGTAAACCTGCGTATCTGCTGTCACTACATCCTCTGGCTCTGCGCCCCCTATTTCACCTTCCTCGAAGGCAGCCTCCACACGCAGCTTTCCGCGTGTCAGTTCGCTATCAGCCTGAAAGACAACGGTGAGAGGCCCTATGAAGCATAGTTGATCTTTTTCGGCTTTTTCCTGCAAAACTCCTTTTAGTTCACCTTCTAATGTTCGCGTCAGCGACTTTAGATAGGCCAAGTCATCAGCACTAAGATACACGACAAAACTGTTTGGTGCATAGACGCAGGCTAAGCTGACCTGTCTGTTTCGATCGAGTGCTTGCAGGAGAGCCCTTCCGATATCAACTGGCTCAATATGGTGAGGAATCCGTCGGCGAAAAACCCCTTCTATCCAACTGCTTAAGCGGAGCTCGATCTTCTCTAGGATTTTCACTGCAGAACCTCCTCAAGGACCGCATTACGTGTTCTTACGATGTACTTGGCGGAGCTGGCCGCAGGCAGCCTCAATGTCTGTGCCGCGCTCTCGGCGTACCGACACCGGGATCCCTACTGCTGCAAGTATCCGCTGAAACCGCTCTACTTGCTCAGAACTAGGGCGATCAAAACTGGTAACCGGATTAACAGGAATCAGATTCAGGTGACAGAGCATTCCCTGTAATAGTGCAGCCAACTGCTCAGCATCTTGAACTGAGTCATTAATCCCGGCTATCAGGGCATACTCAAAAGAGATCCTCCGGTTTGTCTGATACGTGTAGTAACGGCAGGCATCGAGAAGCTCTTCTATTGGGAAGCGCTTGTTAATCGGCATCATCTTTGTGCGTCGTTCGTTATCAGGAGCATGGAGCGAGACAGCCAAGTTGACTTGCGACTTCAGATCAGCAAACTCCCGAATCTTGTCGGCTAATCCGCAGGTCGAAATAGTTATGCGTCGCTGGCCCAAGTTGAAACCTTCTTCGTCAGTGATGATATCTATGGCTTTCATCACAGCCTCGAAGTTCGCAAAGGGTTCACCCATTCCCATAAAGACAATGTTCGTCAGTCCAGGCCCATATTGAGGCAGAATGCTGCGGACGAAATTCACCTGGCTGACAATCTCTGCAGGAGATAAGTTGCGCACGTACCCACTCTGCCCTGTCGCGCAGAACGAACAGTTCATGGCACAACCTACCTGGGCCGAAACACAAAGGGTTCCGCGATCATCTTCAGGAATGTAGACTGCTTCAATGGTGTGCTGGTCTCTAAGTTCAAAGAGATACTTTATAGTACCATCAATGGACCGTCTCTCCAGCACAAGCCTCAGAGCCAAGGGGGATAAGTAATTTTCCGCTAAGTATTCTACAATAGCCTTGGGTAGATTATGCATTTGGGTAAAATCAGAGGCCGCTCTGTGGTGAATCCAATGGAACAACTGGCGAGCTCGAAAGCGAGGCCAGCCCAACTCAGCAAACAGAATCTCAAGTTCTTCGCGGCGCAGCCCAGCCACATGTAGTCTGTCCATATTTTCCATATTTTACTTACCTCCGCAGTTTTTCAAAGGGTGATAATTTTGAAAACATATAATAAAGTCCATTTTCTCACAGCTTACGTAGAATACCTTTTAGATAACGGCATTCGTTCAGAGGAATATTATCTCGGAGACGCCTCCCGCTTCTTGAGGTTCTTATTGGAGAATTCAACAGAAGACGATGTAAAGCGGTTTATCAGCGAATCCGCCTATTCACCGCACTATCGTAAGCGGCTGGAAAAAACACTCCGCAGGTTTTTCGCCTTCTGTTCGGAACGCCTAGCCATAGAATGCCCGCAAAAACAAAAAAAACCAGACACCGCGCCCTCCCTCAAAGCGCTTGCGTCTAGTTCAAATATGCATGGTCGGGGCGACACGATTTGAACGTGCGACCTTCGCGTCCCGAACGCGACGCTCTACCAAACTGAGCCACGCCCCGCACCTGTTAGTATACACCCAAGGGCAGGAACTTGTCAATCGGGATAGAATAAGAGCTCTGAAACATTCAATATCAAGGGGGCTCACTAATGGAACGGCTAAAAGTCGCAATCATCGGATGTGGTAATGTCTCTAGTGTCCACTTTGCAGCCACTGCCCAAAACCTCGCTGCAGAGTTGATCGCCGCTTGTGATACCAAGCCAGAGCGGGCCAAGGCTATGGGAGAGAAGTATGGGATACCCTACTTCACCGATTATAACGAAGTTCTTGAACTCGGCCCCGATGTGATCCACATCTGTACTCCGCACTACAACCATTCGGAAATCGCGATCGCTGCCGCCCAAAAAGGCATTCATGTATTGACCGAAAAACCAATGTCTATCACTCTTTACGAAGCAGACAACATGATTCGAGCTGCGCGAGAAAACAACGTCAAACTGGGCGTTATCTTCCAGAACCGCTATAATAGGGCGAGCCTGGCGGTCAAAGAAGCGGTCGAATCAGGTCAACTCGGCAGAATTAAGGGTGCTCGTATGTTCGTCACCTGGCACCGCCCTGATGAGTACTACTCCCAGAGTGATTGGAAAGGCACCTGGGAAGGAGAAGGCGGTGGAGTGCTCATTGACCAGGCAATTCACACTATGGATTTAATGCAGTGGATTGTTGGAGAGATCGACTCTCTCGAAGCATCGATGGCAAACCGGACTCACCATATTATTGATGTAGAAGACGTGGCCGAAGCAGTAATTCGCTTTAAGAATGGTGCCATCGGATCGCTGTACGCCTGCAACTATTATACATATGATGCTGATGTACTTCTGGAGGTCCACGGAGAACTAGGAACAGCTCGGATCGAGAAAGACCACGCAGTGATTCGCATTGCGGGACAACCAGAACGAAAAGTATTCCCTGAAGACGACTACGAAGTTATTGGGAAGGACTACTGGGGCGTCAGCCACAAAATCCAGATCGATGAGTTTTACCGTGACGTACTTGAAAACCGTCCCGTAGACATCGATGGTGTAGAAGGCCGCAAGGCATTGGAGTTTGTTAGGGCGATATATTACAGCGCGACAACAGGTGAACCTGTGCAGTTCCCATTCCAAGAACCCATGGGCTTTACCCCACCATCTCTTACTCGATAGAACGAAAGAGAGCATTCTTCAAGGTAAGTTCCCTGGAGAATGCTCTCTTCTCTTTACTGCTGAGCTACATGTATCTCTTCAGTAAGTTTCGCAATGAATAAAGAGTTTGTTGGCACTCGCTCTGCTGCATGCGGCCCACAGAGCTCGATGATGGCATCTCGATTACCCGTCTCCCAAGCCGCAACGATTGCATTTCGGATAGCAGCTTCAACTCCGCCTGGGGTTGTGGCATATTTCTCTGCTAACGCCGGATAGAGCTCTTTCGTAAGCCCTCCGCCAAGGTATCCTTCGTCCGCACACATCAAGACCGCGTCACGCAGGTAAGAAAAACCTTTGTAATGCGGAGGCACACCAAGTTTATGTAAAAGTCGAGTTAGGTGTGCATTGATATTCACTCCACTGTTGGCGTGTACTGACACCGCAGCCGTTTCAGCTTGGCCGATTGT
>JAAYMS010000067.1 GCA_012521295.1 Bacillota bacterium | reverse complement strand
TGACCGATTGGGCCAGGCAGGCGTACCCCGCCCTCCCGCATTATCTCGAATATCAGCCCCATCATAAAAACCTCGATCACAGCTGGAAACGGTACTCCCTGACGAGAAGCGGATATGCTTAGCGCCAGTTGAGTGGGGATCAAGATCGGATGATAAGCCAATAGAGCCAGGTAAATAGCGGGTGTACTTGTGCTCAAGAATAGGCAGATATAGCGAATCAAGCGGTCAACTGATGCGATAGCAAAGTGCTTGAAGTAGTCTTCGTTCGCCTGCAGTGACTCAACAAATAGGAACGGCATGGTCAGAGCAACAGGAGTACCATCGACCAAGATTGCTACCCGGCCCTCCAAGAGACGCGCGGCGACAATATCTGGCCTTTCAGTGTGTCCGATCGTTTTGAAGGGCGACAACGGCGCATCTTGAATGAGCTCCTCAATATACCCCGAATCTATAATTCCATCAATCTCAATTTCCGAAAGGCGCTGGTGTACTTCCTCCACGATGGCAGGAGCTGCGATCCCTTCAATGTGAGCAATAGCAACCTTTGTTTGGGTCTGCCGCCCCAACTGCATGTAGCTGAACTTCAGCATCGGGGTGCGAATGCGGCGCCTTACAAGTGTGATGTTCACAGCCAGCGATTCGCAAAAAGCTTCACGAGGGCCCCGTACCACCGATTCGGCTGAGGGTTCTGTGGGCAGACGGATCGTGACGCTCTTAGAAGGGAGAATGAACGCAGAAGCACATCCATCGACGAAGAGAGCTGCATCGCCTGTCAAAATATCATCAACAGCATCTCTAAGCCTGCTGACTTCCTTAACAGCACTGATGGGAAGCACATGTTCCATAAGATGGGCAGCGAGCGCTGAGCCCCTCAGCCCCGGTTCAAGGACTTCCTCACTGAGTGGTTTGACAACGAACTCGCTCACAAAGTCGTTGGAAGTCATGGCTTCCGGGTAGACAATCAAGCACTCCCGCCCATGCGGTTCCGCGGTAAAGAACGTTCGGTAAACAATGCTGTCATCCTGGGCGAATATACCCTGTTCCAGCTGTTTCCGAATCTCTTTTATGGAAGGAGAGAAGAACAGTTCTTGGGCCTCGGAGGACTTCCTTTTTCCGAATAGACGATTGATGAGTGGTCGCATGGCATCTGTCCTAGAACTTGGGATTTCGCTCTATGTAGTATGCCCAAAAACCAACGAAAAAAAGCCGGGATTACCGGCTTTTTCTCCAAATGATGTGCTATTCGAGGGCCTTCCGCAGATTGACCAATCCCTGGCGGACACTGGCAATGGGAGATTCTGCATATTCCTCAGTTTCAATGATTAAACACTCTACTCCCACAGCTTGAGCCGCCTCTACTACCGCATGCAGATCAAGGCATCCGCAGCCTACATCCACTTGTTTCTTATTCTCATCGAAGTCCTTTACATGAACCAATGGGCAGCGGCCCTTAAACTGCTTAAGATACTTGACTGGATCTACACCAGCGTGCAGAACCCAACCTAAGTCAATTTGAGCAAAAACATAATTGGGGTCACTTTCTGCGAAAAAGATGTCAAGAGCATAGCACCCATCAAACTTATTGAACTCAAAGCTGTGATTGTGGTAACCGAGACGTATCCCATGATCTGCCAACCGTTTCCCAAGCTCGGTCATTTCACGGGCAAATATACGCCAACCTTCCACAGATTCGACATACTGCCGGGGAGCGGCTGGACAAACAAGCGTCTTGTTTCCAATGGTTTGGTTATAAGAAACTATTTCATCAAAATCGTTCACCAGCCGGTCAAAACCCACGTGGCTGCTCACAGGGGTGAGCGCTAACTGTTGAAGTGTATCGCGTAGGGCAGGCCCGGTCAAACCACCGTATCCAGCAAACTCCACACCGTCGTAACCAAGCTCTGCGGTAGTTTCCAGAACACCGATGAAATTATCTGCCGCTGCTTCCCTTAAAGAATAAAGCTGCAGCGCAATAGGCAGTTTACTCATTCCATTCTTCTCCTCTCTAGATGATGCTGCGCTTAGATCACTTCTTAACCGATGGATAGACATTACAGCTCTTTAGCACCCTTATAATGACACTATTTCAGTTGGCTGTCCGCTGCAGCGCCCTGTCACAATCTGTCCTACATAAATTAACCTTGGTTTAAATCCGGGCCGCAGGAAATGCTTTCCTCGAAGGGAACTATGTATCGAAAAGAAAGGAGACTGCGCTATGGGAACCATGTTTAGGGCTGCCGACTGGTTTGTGCGTATCCGCAGCAAAGGGGATCAGCTTAAGATCACCATTTGGGACAAACATGGAGACAAGTTGTTCAGTGATTTTCTCAGCCCTGAACCCACCACCAGGTTCTGGTCGTCCGTTGCCAAGCTAACCTCCGATGAGGTTGTCAGTGCTATCCAGCGCAAGCTATCCTACTGAGCTCTCCTTCTCCACTCTTTTTAGAGCGTTGAAGACGATCGCGTAAACTTCTGCTAAGTGACCAGGCAAAACCTCATCGACTCGAGCATAGGCATCACCTTTGGATGTGGTCGTATACTTAGGCCCCATCTCGTTCAAAATGTAGGCCAAAGCCCAGCTAAGCCGAGCCTCGTCCCACACCTGACTTGGATGATGCTTAACAGCGTCCGCTAATACTGTCCGAGCCAAGTCTTCGTTGGAGTTTACCAGAATTGACTGGGAGGCACCGCTATCGTGACGCGGTGCTTCTTTCACTATTGTCACAGCTTTCCGGACTGCTTCATCAACCATCACATAGTCGCCTTCTTCGGGTTGAAAAGGCTCGCCTGCTGGCCTGTAGTCCGGTATCAAACTGTTGAGAGCAATAGCGATTACGTCTATGCGGCATTTATCACAGCGGCAGAATGAAGGCTCTTTCAAGAGCACCTGGTCCAAGAAAACCTCGACGACTGTCCTCCATCGATTTTCCACTCTAAGCCCTTTAGTATCCATAACATAATCCTCCTGGTTTACCGCTCCGCCACAACCAGGCACGAATCGCCACCGTCGTACGGTGTCAAGGTATGGTCAGAGTATATGCCCCGCACAGAAAAACCGATTTCCTGCAGGAGCTCCACAATCAGATCACTTCGGCACACCGCCTCCAGACTGGCATGCACTGTAATTATTGCTGGAGCATCTTCTGGAATACGAAAACTCACCTGATTCAAGAGCCTGAGATCGGGTGCTAATCCCTTTTCCTGCACAGTGTGAATCAGGATCTCACCAGTAAACGGATGTGTCCCCTGCAGCGCCAAATACGGCAGGCCTTCACCGAGCTCCACTTCACCGGCCACAAAATCAAATGCAAGTACGCCACCAGGCTTTAGGTGAGAAAAACACCGCTCAAACACTGCCCGCCGTTCTTCATCATTCTTAGTGTAGATTAAGGTGCAGTACGGCATGATGATTAAATCGAACTTTTGCGGAAGCGAGAAGGTACGCATGTCCCCCTCGACAAGCTGGACATTAGTCAACCCGCGCACGCGCTTTGCCGCCTCTTGAAGCATATACGGAGATGCGTCCAGTCCGACAACATGGATGCCAGCCTTGGCCAGATGCTGGAGGACACGGCCTGAGCCGCATCCTACCTCCAACACTGGCCCTGAGGCCTTACAAGCCAGTTCGAGATAAAACGGTACATCATCCTGAAATTGATTGAGAAGATCATATAGGCTGTCTTCTCCATAGGGCTCTACCTCAACAGCCCTACCCTGCTCCAAGAGTTCGCGAGCATATCCGAAGAACTGTTCCACAAGTTATCCTCCACTATTGGAGAGCCACCAGACTATGGAAGCTGTTCCGCAGAGCAGGATACAACCCACGGTAAATCTGGTAAAGCTCTTCGTAGACTTTCTGCCATTCCTCGTTTGGTTCCACGGTGTCAGTAACTTTCACAACCGCATCAGAAGCATCAGGGACGTTGGCAAAGATTCCGGCACCCACTCCGGCCAAAATCGCTGCTCCAAAGGCTGGTCCTTCATCAATGTTGAGACTCTGTACAGCTAAGCCGGTCACGCTGGCCATGATTTCTTTCCACAGCGGCGATTTCAGCCCGCCACCGATTCCGCGGAGTGCTGTTCCGTTCCAACCTGCACTACGAAGGAGTTCTACTGAATCCCGCATTGCAAAAGCAACGCCTTCCAACACTGCCCTAGTCAGATCACCACGATTATGTGCTGCACTCAGGCCCACAAAACTGCCGCGTGCATTACCATCGCCGTGAGGTGTGCGTTCCCCTTGAAGATAGGGTAGGAACAGAAGCCCACGGCTGCCTGCAGGCGACGCAGCGGCGCGTTTGGTTATCTCATCATACGACTCGGAAGGATCAGACATGTTTTCTCTAAACCAACTAAGGGATAGACCGGCTGCCAAGACAACACCCATCATGTAAAACTCATCTGGTACAGAACTGTTGAACATATGAACCGTACCAGCTCTCACCAAACGGGGTTCGGTCAGATGTGCTAACACAACGCCGCTTGTACCTAAGCTGATCATACCACGGCCCGGCTTAACAACTCCTGAGCCAACTGCACCACAGGCATTGTCAGCTCCGCCGCCGACCACCGGTGTGCCTTCGGCCAAACCTGTTAACTCAGCAACCTCAGCTGTGATGGTTCCCGCTACCTCAGACGATTGGATGATCCCAGGCAGGATCTCGCTAGAAATACCCAACCCTTCTAGCACTGGCAGGGACCACTTCTGCTCACGAATGTTCATCATAAGCATCCCTGCAGCATCGGAGACCTCCATGGCAAGATTACCGGTAAGGCGGAACCGCACATAGTCCTTGGGAAGAACGAGCCAACGCAGTTTTTCGTAACTCTCAGGTTCATTGTCCCGCAGCCAAATCACTTTTGGGAGGGTAAAGCCTTCTAAGACCGGGTTACAGACCTCGGAGAACAACATCTCGGGATCAAGAGTATCGCGAATTGCCTGACATTGTCCGCTCGTGCGGGTATCATTCCACAAAACCGCTCGCCTAATAACTTGATAATCTTTGTCTAGAAACACAGATGAGTGCATCTGGCCAGAAAGGCCCACACCTTTGACATCGCTTCCTGATACTCCGCACTTAGCCAATACTCCTTGAACCGCCCTCACCGAAGCCTGCCACATATCTTCTGGTTCTTGCTCGGTCCAGCCCGGCCTGGGAGAATAGAGCGGGTACTCCTCAGTAACGCTGCCAGCTACTTCGCCGGCCTCGGTCATCAATAATGCCTTAACGCCCGAAGTGCCTATATCTAAACCTAACAAGTACGCCATCTAAAACCCCCACTTTCTAATAATTTCTATTTCTTATTTCGCTGTCTATAACATGGTTCCTCCCATACCTTCAGACAAGAAAGCCAGGGGCTTTCCCCTGGCTTATCTCAGCGGCGTTTATCGAAAAATACTCCTTCACCTGGATCAACCTTTGGCTCGTATGCCCTCGCAGAGCGCTGAGCTGCCTGTTCCTTGTGAGCAGCTTCTCGCAGCATACCAGTCTCGCGCTCCAGCTCCTTTTCGAGCCGGGCACTCATCTTCTGAATCTGCTCGACAAGAGCGAGCAGCTCCTTCTTTATCTCCTGAACTTCTTCGGGCTCAGATTGCTCTCCATCTGCATGCCGGGCAATCTGCTCATCAAGAGCATCGATCTCGTCCATCAAGTTGGCGCGTTCATCGAGCAGCGCCTGTAGGCGGCTCAGGCCTCCGTCATTTTCAGACTGAGGCGTAATCGAGATCGCAGCAAACTGACGACTCAAGATTTCAAGATTCTTGAACAGGCGGAGCTTATTCTGGTACAGACTGACTAATGCCTCGGACATGCACTACCCCCTAATCATCCCTGAAGCGCTGCAAGCTGTTGATAGAGCCAGTCGCTTTGAGCGTAGAGCTCACTCAGTGCCCGTTCCATCGCTATAAACTGGTTCCAATAGCGGTTTTCTACCCTAGCGAGGCGTTCTTCCATGAACTCCAGGCGTTTGTCATAGTCGCGAATCTGTTGGCTCAAGAAACTCGTATCGTAGGCCGAGCTTGATCTGCCAGCGGTGCGAACCAAACGGTCATAGCCACCATCGAGCACCTTAGTCAACCGGCCTGCCAGCCCCACATTGTCACTACCCTCAACCTTGGTGAAGATCTCCATTACTTTCTCGGGATCCTCGGCAAAAGCTTCCTTGAACTTAGCTTCATCCAAGTGTAGGCGCCCATATTCCTGCCAGTTACCCGTTGTAATCCCGATGGACCGCAGATCAGCTTCAGAAAGCACCATTCGCATCTCAGATAGGATACTAGAGATGATAGGATCCGAACGGAGAAGCCCACTCTTGGCGGCCTCTTCCCATTTTTCGATCTCCTTTTCATTCATCGCCTCTTTCTCTTCATCAGTCAGAGGCTCGTAGGAACGGTTGATCGGTTCCCGCAGCTTCAGGTTCAATTCGGTAATAATCTCGTTATAAAGATCGACAAACTCCTTTACACGATTGAAGACCGCATCAACATCACGTTCAACGCCGATACGAACAGTCTGAAGCTTAATCGGCTCGCCATCTTCACCCTTCTCTGGCTCTTCAAGCAGCGTAATACTAATACCGTTTAAGGTGAAGGTGTTAGACTCCCTCTCGGTCTCTAGGCCGTTGATCAGCAGTCGGGCATTTGTCCCCCGGGCAAAAACGGCATAACCAGACTCAACCTCATACTTACCACTAGTTTCGCCCAATGGGTTCCCATCTTCATTAACAAACCCGGCCAACTTCATAAAGAAGTCTAATCCCTGTGGCGAACCCTCGTTATCGAGTACGGCTATTTCAGCATTTTGCCCTGTGCCTTTAGTCGTGAACACCAAACGGCCGGTGACCTCGTCATAGATGGCACTGAACCCAAGCCGTTTATCATCATTAATGGTCTTCACGATATCTTGCATATTATCAGTCTTCTTGAAGGTTAGTTCTACATCGTCGCCTTCCGCACCCTTAAAGACCACTGTGATCTCATCGTTATCACCAAAGATATCGCTCAACTGGTCGTACGTCCTATGAACTTCGTCGGTTACAAGCCGCGCCGACTTAGCAAGTGATTTCACTGCAATCTCATACTCGCCATCAATGGCCGTCCCAGTTGCTGTGGCTGAGATCAAGCTCGGATGTGACGACGTTACCTTGCGTGTCGAAAAACTCGACTGCAGGCGCAAGTCAAAAACCTTGTTGCGCAGCTGGAACAGTTTGTTGTTTACTTCTCGATACGCGTCACGCTTCCATTCTGTCTTTACCTTCTGCTTATAAACACGGTCGACCGGAATGCGTTCCGCACGCATCAGATCTTGAATGATACCTTCTGTATCTATCCCTGAAGCGAGGCCAGATATGCGCATATAATCACCTCAGACTTTCCGTGGGTTATCCATACTTTTATATCGGCAAAAATGATCTTAGCTTTAGTTCGA
>JAAYMS010000066.1 GCA_012521295.1 Bacillota bacterium | reverse complement strand
GGTAGAGGTCTTTTCTTCTCCAACTACCGTGACACCAATGGAGCGGTTAACGTCTATGGCCTATGTGGTTTCTCAACTCATTGGCCAGGAGGACATTGTCAAGGTACGCCCTCTTTAACGCTTACATGTCAACAAGAAGGCCCAGCTCACAAGGCTGGGCCGAAATCTGTAATGTTTCAGATTACTCGAACAGGTACCGATTGATGATGTTCTCGAGCATTTCTTGACGACCAGAGCTGAGAACAATGGGTTTGTTCTGAAGAGCGTATTCGGAGAGCTCCTTAAAGCCCACTTCTCCATCAACAATCTTCTTGCCGATACCAGTTGTCCAGCTTTGGTAACGCTCAGCGATGAAGTTCTCCAGTTCGCCAGACTCAAGCAGTCTATGGGCTACCTTCAAACCGCGAGCAAAGGCATCCATACCCGCAATGTGGCTGTAGAAGAGATCGATTGGCTCATGAGAACCACGTCTGGGCTTCGCATCGAAGTTCAGGCCACCTGGAGCCAGGCCACCATTCAGAAGGATCTCGTACATAGCCATTGTGGTCACATAAACGTTGGTTGGGAATTGGTCAGTGTCCCATCCAAGCAGCTCATCACCTTGGTTAGCATCAACGCTGCCCAGAATGCCGTTTATGCGTGCATAGCGCAGTTCATGCTGGAAGGTGTGGCCTGCCAGGGTGGCATGGTTTGCCTCTATGTTTACCTTGAAGTACTTATCCAGGTCATAGGCTTTCAGGAAAGCCAAGACTGACTGTGTATCGAAATCATATTGATGCTTAGTAGGCTCTTTGGGCTTAGGTTCGATGAGGAACTGGCCTTTGAACCCAATTTCCTGAGCATACTCTACTGCCATGTGCAGGAAGCGGGCGAGATTGTCCAGCTCCAGTTTCATGTCGGTATTTAACAGGGTCTCATAGCCTTCCCTGCCACCCCAAAAGACATAGTTTTCGCCGCCGAGTTCTTTGGTGATCTCCAGCGCCCGCTTTACCCGAGCAGCCGAATAGGCAAAGACATCAGCATTAGGCGAAGTGGCAGCACCATGCATGAACCGTGGATGGCCAAACAAGTTTGCTGTTCCCCACAGTAACTTCTTACCTGTTTGGGCCATGAGGTCCTTAATAATAGCTACAATCTCATCGATATTACGGAAAGTCTCCTGAAGTGTCTCTCCTTCAGGTGCCAAGTCAATATCATGGAAGCAGAAATAAGGAATCTGCATTTTCTCCATGAACTCAAAAGCGGCATAGGCGCGCATCCGAGCTACTTCCATTGGGTCCTTCACGTCGCCCCACGGACGGATGGCAGTATTAACGCCGAACATATCCTGTCCGCCACCGGTCATGGTGTGCCAATAAGCCATGGAAAAGCGCAGGTGTTCCTCCATGGTCTTATCGCCAACAACTTCTTCGGGGTTATAGTATCGAAATGCCAGTGGATTCTTCGATTGTGCCCCTTCGTATTGAATCTTTGTAACTTCAGGGAAGAAATCTTTCAATGCAAATGCCTCCTTTATTTAACAATTGGTCCCACGGTATTATTCCATATATAAGATGACTTTCCTGCCTTTCCCAGTGAGCTTAGATCATTTACGGCTCTGCATTGACGGGGACCTGGTTTAGCAGTTCTTTAATGACGGCATCTCCAGTTAGGCCCCGCATTTCGCTTTCTGGTGACAGGATTAATCGATGTGCTAAGATACTGACAGCTGTGTGCTTCACATCGTCTGGAATAACATAATCACGCCCCTCGAGAGCAGCCCACGCTTGACTTGCTCTCAGCAATGCTAAGGACCCTCGCGGGCTGGCGCCCAGCTTCACACTGCGGTGACTGCGTGTAGCATGAGTAAGCCGTATAATATAGTCGCGAATGGACTCTTCAACATACACATCCCGCACTAACCGCTGCAGCAAGACCACCTCTTGTGGGCAGCTGCATGACTCCAGGCCGATCAGTGGTTTTTCACTCTGCTGCCTGCGCAGAATTTCTTTCTCTTCGTCAAGCGTTGGATAACCAAGACTGATCCGCATGAAAAAGCGGTCAACCTGGGCTTCCGGCAGAGGGAACGTGCCTTCGAATTCAATCGGGTTTTGAGTGGCTATTACGAGAAACGGTGGCCCAAGTTGGTATGAAGTGCCATCTACGGTCAGCTGCGCCTCCCCCATGGCCTCCAGCAGACTTGCCTGGGTACGGGGTGTTGCCCGGTTGATTTCGTCTACCAACACAACCTGAGCCATGATTGGCCCGGGGTGAAACGCAAACTCGCCTGCTTTTTGATCAAAGACTGAAACGCCGGTAATGTCTGACGGCAGCAGGTCAGGCGTACATTGAATCCGGCTAAAGGTTCCTCCGATTGACTTAGCCAGCGCCCTCGCCAGCATAGTCTTACCTACCCCTGGTACATCTTCAAGGAGGATATGGCCTTCACTCAGAAGCGCCGTCAGGATAAGCCTGATCTCCGTCTTTTTGCCGACAATCACCCGGCTGATGTTTTCAGTCAGCGTCCGGCCAAATTCAGCGATGGAGTCAATCCGTGGTTCTGTCAATCTGCTTCCTCCTTACCATTCTCCGCAGCGATGATAAGACGCTCCCTGCCGCGCTGAGGGCTCGAGCAGTCAGTCTGTCATCGAGTGCGTGATGACTGTAGCGTGCTAAATGATACGCATCGATAAAATCCGCTATCTCCGGTTCGTGTTCAGGAACAGTCTGCTGCAACTGCCTGCCAAATTCCCCAGGCGTTTCGCTGGACTTCTGCACTAAACCAATGCTGGTGGCCTGTTGGACCAGTTGTCGATATGCACCACGAATATCCTGCGCCAAGGGATCATCTCGCCGGCTGGGACTCGTGTAGACCCCTTCGGGCTCGCCTTGAGAACGGCTCAGTGACCATGCCTTGGTCGCAGCATACCTCTTGACGCTGCGGAATCCGCTGAATACGAAGCTGTATGCCTGCTGAAAGGCGGTTCGCACTGCTAGATAGAACTGTACTGCTGCCTTTGGCAGGCCGCGCAGTCTCTCCAGTTCGCTTTGGGCGAAAGTGACTATAACGAATCCAACGAAAACAGCAACAGCCATCCCTAAGCCGCCAACAAAAACCACAATGTAGAGAAGTGCTATGATTCCTGCCCACATAGGGGGTTCCTCTTCATCTGCCTGCCAGGGAAGCTGAAGAACCCCGCCCCCTCCTGGGGGGCTCAGGTCCTCTTCAGGGACTTCGGGAAGCGCAGGTGAATCAGCGCTGAAACGATGTAGCAAACTGAAGAAGAACCGGACTAAGTCATCATAAGTCAGAGGTGAGAAGTCCACTGGAATCACGTTTATAAGTACCATAAGAACAAGACTGACAATTAAGAGGCTGCGTATCCAGTTCGCAGTAAGCACCCGTGGATACTCTAGGCCGATCTGCTCCCAAATCGTGGCAAGCCGCTCCAGATAAGCACTGCCCTGTGCCACGAGACCTGTTCCTAAGAGCAGAGTGTACAAACCAGCCATCAAAAAAGGGCTCGCTATTTGAATTCCGCTGCGCCGCACTGCAATGGCTAGCCCTGCAAACAACACTGCAAAACCAACCCAGCGGCGGAGGAAGTATTCTAAGGGGATGCTGCTGTTCTCTGGTTTCAAAGCTAGAGATTCAAACTCCCAACTGATCGTACTGGCGGCTTGATCACCCAGCTCATCTGCGATGCGTTTCATTCTAGAAAGCTGCTGTCCAAATCCTCCGGCTATACTCCAGGTAAGAAAAGCCAAGCCAAAGGGGAATAGAAAGGCTTTATCAACAGCAGCGCGCCATACTGCCCACCAAGGGTACGAAAAGCTCCTACCCATGCGAAGACAGATCGTAACCAAGAACCACATCAACCCTATCTCCAGGAAACGCCATGTCAAAGGCGTCCGGGGAGACAATACATAGGCAGAATAGAACACACTTTCAAAAGAAAGCAAGAAAAGCAATCCATACAGCCAAACAGGAAAGTTCCAATCTCCATAGAAAAGGGAGATGTACTGACCCAAGAGGCTCCCGACGGCCCAAGAAAACAACGCACAGGCTAATGTCAACAGTACCCCTCCTTACCGGCTGACGGAGCGATTCATCATGAGGCGAGAATCCTCACGCACCGCATGAAAGATTCGGACGTTTCCGCGTTCGCTGCCTAAGAGAGACTTGTGTTCTACTGTTTCTCCCACCACTATGATCGTGATGTACAGTCCTAATCGAGCTAGAGCGAAAGCCTGATCAATTAGAGCAGGTGTGTCGTGAGGTACGATGAGCACGAGGACTGATCCAAAAGTGAGATTTCTACCCACTTGATCCACGAGGGCAAGAAAAGATCTCTCAGGCTGACAAGCCGCACCTGCAAGGGCAGTCAAGATTTCCATCAACTGTCCCTGGCGAGGCGAGATATGAATGGTTCCGTGCTCTTCCTCAAAAACATCGCCTTGGCCCGCAGAACCTGCCCGCCACTTTCTGTACAGTGCGACGGCAGCCAACCCTACCGCCTCACCAGCCTCGGTTAGGTAGCTGGCGGCTGCTGCGGCCGTTTCGATGGCGAGTTCCTGCTGGGCAAAAAGAGTATGTACATCGTATTCAGGTTCATCTAGATTGACGCAGATCATCACATTAAGGTGGACGGTGTGCTCAAACTGCTTGACCTGGAGAGAGCCAATGCGTCCGGTTGCCTTCCAGTGTATTGTTTTGAGAGGATCACCAGGACGGTAGGGACGCACTCCAGCGAGCCGCGAAGGATCGGGGTGAATACGAATCTGAGCGCGAATGGCTCCTAAAGACAGATTAGAAGGAAGACCCAAGTCAGAAAGGGATAAGCGCGTTGGGTAAACTACCACCGTCTGATACAAGTCCGTTTTCTGCCTGAACGTGGTCAGGCCAAATAAATCTCCAACCACAACTTGAACAGGGCCCACATCGTATACTCCTCTGGAACGCCCATAGACAGGGCACTCGATATATGCCCGTTCCCGAGGAGACAGCGAAACAACCCACTTATGAACGCGGCTGCCCAAACCAACCGGCAGATGCTCGCTCCCTGACACCCATGCTAAAGGCAGGGGGCTGTCATTGTAGACAGCAAGGCGAAGGACTGCTTCATCTCCGGAAAACAACCGCAGTACTTCGCTGGGGCGCTCAACCACCATATTCTGAACGGTACGCCGCTGCAGGTAGGGGAAGATATAGAAGAGCACCACAGCAGTTGCGGCAAGCCCATATGCCGCACGGGTTTCGAGAAGCAGAGCACCGATCACCAAAATCCAAGTCAAGAAACGCCAGAAGGTCATGCAGCCACCCCCTGACAGTAAGTTCTGCCAACCAGCAGGTGATTCCTTCACTAGAGACTGCAGTGGGGCACGAAGGAGAATGAATATGCTGAAACTTATCTCTATGCCTATTGTTTCAGCCTTGATTGGCTGGGGTACTAATGTTGTCGCGATTAGAATGTTGTTTTGGCCAGCTAAGCCAGTTCGTATCGCTCTACTCAATGTGGAGCTATACGGGGCTCTACCTAAACGCCAAAAAGAAATCGCCCGCAGCATTGGCGAGATCGTCAATAATGAGCTTCTTCCTGTTGAATCGCTCATGGATGCCATAAATACAAAAGAGATGCACCAACATCTGGCGCATCTCATCTGCAGCAATATTGAGTCAAAACTGGAGCGCTTCCTGCCCCGCTTCTTACATCAACCAACTCGAGGAGTCTTTGACAACCTCTTGGTTGATGTCGTAACACGGGAAATAGCGGACCTCTTTACTCGCTTAGGCAAAGACCTCGCAGCCGACCTCCAGGCCAAGGGCCTCTTAGGCAAGCTCGTTGAAGAGAAAATCAGCAGTTATGACATCAGCGGCCTCGAGGCTCTAATTCTCCAAGTCGCCCATACCGAACTGCGCTACATCGAACTTGCGGGAGGCGCCTTAGGCTTCATTATCGGCCTCGTTCAAGCTGCTATTGTCTACTGGCTGTAGTTATCGCTTAATGAATACCTGAGTTACCCGATAGCTTGTCCCATATTTGACAATACCAACACCAATATGGGTGTAACCAGAGTGAAGAATGTTAGCTCTGTGTCCTGAGCTGTTCATAAAGAGCTCATGAGCACGGGTGACGCTGGCAGCCCGAGCAATGTTTTCACCAGCTCGAGAGTACGAAATCCCTTCACGGTCAAGCATGGTGTACACTGTCCCCAAAGTAGGAGAAACATGACTGAAGTAGTTATTTTCTGCCATGTCGTGGCTCTTAGTCTTGGCTACTCGGACCAAGTCCATATCAACTTGGAGAGGATTAAGGCCTGCCTTTACCCTTTCCTCGTTAACCAAATCGATCAATCGCTGTTCATCGCTGGAGAGGGTCAAGCTGGGAAACGGAACCCGGCTGCCTACAGGACTAGTGGGCTGACTTGGTTCGATAGGCTTAACTGGATCTATAGGCTGTGTCGGCTCAGTGGGCTGAGTCGGCTGAGTTGGTTGAGTTGGTTGAGTTGGTTGGGTCGGTTGAGTCGGCTGGCTTGGCAGAGATGGTAGAGTGGGCTGCCACCAATAATAGGACGGCTGTGACCCTTGAGTCGGCTGCGTTGGTTGCGTTGGCTGCGTTGGTATGGATGGTGTACTAGGAGTCTTGGTTTGGCTTTGGCTCTGATTCCACCAATTCCAGGCACTAGCCTGAGCGCCGATGGGCAGGGCTATCATTATGACAAGAACTAGACAAATAATACGCTTCACGTAGTAAACCTCCTAACTAAAAAAAGCTAAGGACATAGTAATAATCCTTAGCTATTATATCAGCGCTATACTGGCATTACCAAAGCCAATTTGTGGCAGCAGGCTGCTGTTACTAGCGCCACCAGAGACGTTTCCATAGGCTTCGAGGTTCCTCGGGTTCAGGGTTTTCTAGAGCCCCAACCCGTCTGTTCAGGGCCAGGCTAGCCTGCTCCAGCCTGGTTAGCCTTGATTCTAAACTGCTCTGCCAGCTCTGAAGCTCACGTTCGAGTTTGGTCATGCGGATTTCTAGACGTTCCAGCCGCGAAGTTAATGGTTCGAGCTTGGGTTTAGGGATACTGCCTATCCGATCTATCAGCTCGCGCCGCTGTTCCTCAACCTTCTCCCTAAGATTAGAAATCTCTGTTTGAACATTCCCATACTCCTGACGTAGATTTTCCCATTCCATCTGCAGCCGAAATGCTTGCTCTATGAAGGCTGACTGAAGCTGTCTTTCTGCCTCTCTCTGCTGATCCTCGAGACTCGGTTCCATCTTGCGTGACTCTTCAGCCGGTTGCTTCTCGAGGGGTGACTCATCTAGCTGTCCGAATGCTTCTCTTTCCTCAAGCCGCCACGTATACAACGGAACCATTATCGCCCCGTTTTCTCCCTCGATAACGTTCAAGACGAAGCTGTAGTCGATCATGTGAGCTTCTTCTGGCTGTGCCTCATCAACTCCTAAAGGAAGTCTCCAGAGTTTTTCACCCTGCCTCCAAACAAGGTACTCATCACTGTCAATTCTGCTGAAACCCAACCCCGAACAGTGCCCCTGCCCGGGAGTTATTGTGCGGATCCGCGACCAATGTTCACCTTTCTGCATCAGTTGAAGGTGCCCAGTGCCCTCCTCGATAATCCAGGCCAGAGTTAGTGATCGGCTGGGGAAAAACTGTGGTCTTGAACATGGTTTAGCCACCAACGGAACGGCCCCACTCCAATGGTTCTTATCTGGATCAAAAACTCTATACATCAGATGGCTGTCTCCGTAACTCAAATAGGCAAGGTGTAGAAAGCCTTTCAAATCCCAACTTGCAGCAAATCCCCATTTATCAGGCAAAACATGCGTGGTGACCAACATCGGGTTCGACCATTGCCCAGTAAAGATACGGTGCCGCAGGGATGCCCCTTGACCTCGTATGGGCTCTGTCAGATAGACTAGATGAATGTTCCCCCTACCGTCAGATGCCAACAGGACACCTTGAACGCGTCCAGCCCCATCCGACAACTTATCAGCCGTGAAGCTTTCTCTTCCCCAAAAATGCCACATTTCCCCGCCATCATCGAGGGCCGCGATATGTATTCTGTCACTGGCCTTCGTAACGGAAAAATGTTGAGTGTTTTCCAAGAGCACCACCTGTCTCTGATCAGCTAGGTTTACGCACAGCTTTCCCGCTTCTAATTCGACAGAGACAGTGGAATCGCTGTCCAAAAAAACCTGCATGCCGCACACCCCCGTTACAAGCTATGCGGGAGTGGAGGATCATAGACATTTTTCCTACGACAAATGCACCGACATATTCCTCGAGCATACTATGTCTCTAGAGAAAGGAGGAGTATTGATGCCCAACTTTGGAGGCTATGAGCCAGATTTTCAAAGGGAATGCATCTATGTCAATAAAGTCTACAACGAATGCGCCATCATTGACTGCCCAACTTACCGTATTCCTATTCCTCCCACATTCCCACTTGCTGTCAACATCGTGGACTGCAGCATCACCGATATTGTAGCTGAAGGTATTGTAGTGGCCAATGGTGAGGTCGATGTCACTGTTACCTTCGTCCTCAATGTAGAATATGACGGTAACGGCATGTCACAGTTCATCCAGCAGACTGCACAGTTCCGCCGCCGCGGCATTAATCTGGAAGGCGCCGTACCCGGAATGAGCATTGTGATCCTGCCTCTACTCCGCTGCTTGAACTGCAGAGCCGTTGAGGGTGGAACCGTAATCGAATGCGATGTTGGCATCTATCTGGTAGTCAAAGCCATTGCCCTCGTACAGCTAGAAGTTCTAGGACGTTTCTGCCCAGAGCCACCTGAGTGCGAGCAGGTATCCCCTCTTGGCTGCCCAGAATGGTTTGAACTGGCCGAATCTGGAGCTTTCTGGCCGCCATTCCCACCGCAGCCGAACATGAACAACAGATGAACCGATGCCCAGATCCAGCACTGAGCTGCTGGATTTGGTCTAGGTTGTAAGAGAGACAACCTCAGCAGGAGGCCTTATCGTGCGGATCCTGATACTCACCCGATTCTACCTTAATGGTCAGACCACGCATGTTCTTGAACTAAGCCATGCGCTGCGTAAAAAGGGGCATGCAGTGTTCCTGATAATCAGCAGGCTCGATCATCCGGGTTACGCTCAGTGGCTGAAAGAAAAGGGTATTCCCTTCAGCCGCACTCACCAACCCTTGGCGTTTCTGGAAATGCTGCAGACCATGAACTTTGACTTGATACACAACCACTCTTCCCATACTCTCGACGCAGGCCTCCAGCTGAGCAAGAGACTGAGAGTTCCCATCGCCGCCACGTGCCACTATCTCGACTTCGAGCCCCTAGAACTCCTACAGAGGGCAGATGCTGTGGTGGCCATCAGCAGTGAGATGGCCGCCCAGCTTCCTCTTGTTCCAGAGAAACTGCATATCGTAGAAAATGGTGTTCCGATTCCCCATAATATTGATCTTGCATGGCGCCCCAAGCATGCTGTCTTTTTATCCCGCAGCAGTCCTGATCGCGCTGCTGGTTACCACACTCTAATCGACATTCTTGTGGAGGATGGTTGGCAAGTTACTATTGCGGGAAACTGGCGGCATCCGAAGGCGCGCTCTCTGGGCTGGGTTCAAGATCCATACCCACTGCTGAAGAACGCTCGGATGGTGGTAGGCACCGGCCGCGCCATCAGAGAAGGAATGGCTGCCGGCTGCGTAGGGTTTGTCTTGGGTGATTACCTAGACGGCCCAGTCACTCCAGAAAGCGTATCCTCTCTGAGGAACACAAACTTCAGCGGCAGGAGCAGACGGCTTACGCCATCCGCTGACAATTTGACCCGAGAGCTAGCGCAGATTCAAGACAGCAGCTTTCCCAGCTTAATGCGTTTCAGCCGCACTTACGCACGTCAATACTTCAGCGTAGACAGTATGGCTGCAGCCTTGATCGAAATCTATCGAGAGCTCGTTGAAAAGGAAAACCACCCTGCTTGTCAAATTATTAATGAATAAACAAGAAGGGAGGCCTAACATGAAGCTCATAATAGCTGTTGTCGAAGACAGTGATGCTCCAGTCCTAATTGAGAGACTAGTTGAAGCAGGCGTGCAGGCCACGAAATTGGCCAGTACAGGTGGATTTCTGCTGCACGGCAATACGACTCTGCTAGTCGGTGTCGATGACTCCCGTGTTGATGAAGTATTCGATATTATTCGTGCGACATGCCCGAGACGGAAAAAGCTCTTGCCTCAAGCTGCTTCCGAGCTTCCCACTGCAATGCACATTCCCATCGAGGTAGAAGCTGGTGGCGCCGTGGTGTTTGTCGTCGATGTGGGGCAGTTTCATAGACTATAGAGTATTAAGCATGGCTAGAAATGTGAGACAGTTGGCTACTGAATGAGCGGTCACCGCTTTGCCTAGGTCTCTGGTTCTGAGAACGATTAGCCCTAGATAGAGGCCTGCCAGCATGACAGGTACAAACTGGATGATGTATAGGTGCAGCGCCGCAAAGACCAAGGCAGTAAGTACAAGTGCTGCTTTGCTTCCGACCGAAGCCGCCAGCCTGCCCTGTAGGGCACCTCTGAAGAAGATCTCCTCAGCAATGGGAGCAGCGATGACAACGGATAGGAAGACCAGCAGAACTACGATGGATGGACTCCCGGTGAGCACTAATTCCATAGCAGATCTTTCCTCAAGCGCCAATTGAAGTGCTTGGTGCGCGCCCAATAAGTCCAGCAGATACACGACTAGACTGCCTGAGAAGATGTTGGTTAGATAGAGCCCAAACCCTAGTACAACGCCCTGCAGTAGGGAGCGGCCTGATGGAGGGGTAAACTGCGTCCAATCAGCACCCATGATTCCGCAGATTAGGAAAACCGCCTGCTGCAGGGCAATTAGAGTCAGATTGGCCACTGGTTGATCCGATGGCATCAGAATGCTGATAGCGGCAACCGCAAACCACCCTACAAGCCCTCCCACTATCCAGCGCGTTCTTACTCTCTGCAATGCTATTCCTCCAAAAAAAGGAGCGCTCCCTCGCGCCCCGTGTCAATATTCCCAATTCAATGGTACTACTTGAACCTTATGCTGTGCTTCAACCAGCATAGGCCACCAGTACTGATAGCATTCACCCCGTAAAGCGGCTCTTAGAAATCGAACGTCATAATACGGCATGCGTTTCCCTCCCTTACCTACTACTACTTGTACGTCAGGGCTAGGAAATTTGCCATAGGAATCAAATCCCATTATACCGAATAATTCGGGGCTTCTTTTGTTATCTGCACGTTGTGAGGATGGCTTTCACGAACACCAGCAGCAGTAATCCGAATGAAGCGGCTGGTAGCGTACAGTGTGGGAATGTCCTTGGCGCCGCAGTAACCCATACCTGAACGCAGGCCACCCAGGAGCTGGAAAACCGTGTCCGACACAGGCCCCTTATAAGGTACTCGCCCTTCAATGCCCTCAGGAACCAGTTTATTGGCATCACTCTGGAAGTACCGGTCCTTGCTTCCAGCCTTCATGGCACCAAGCGAACCCATCCCGCGGTAGACTTTGTAGCTTCGCCCTTGATAAATCTCGGTTTCACCAGGGCTTTCATCTGTACCGGCCAGCAAGCTGCCTAGCATAACAGAGCTTCCTCCTGCCGCAAGCGCTTTGACAATATCACCGGAGTAGCGCACACCACCATCGGCAATAATAGGAACATCGAACTCAGCCGCTGCCTGTGCGCATTCCCAAATGGCTGTGAGCTGGGGTACACCCACTCCTGCCACAACTCGAGTGGTACAGATAGAACCGGGGCCAATACCGACTTTCACACCATCAGCACCAGCTTTAATGAGATCTCGAGTCGCCGCTGCAGTGGCCACATTGCCCCCAATGATCTCAACCTTATCGCCGAAGCGCTCCTTAAGCTCTTCCACAGCAATAAGAACACCGCGCGAATGGCCATGAGCAGTATCTACCACAAGAACGTCAACTCCGGCTTCTACCAAGGCGGCACTCCGGTCAAAACGATCCGGCCCAACACCAATTGCTGCAGCTGCACGCAGCCTTCCCTGACTATCCTTGGCAGCCAACGGGAATTCTCGGGCCTTCTTAATGTCTTTTATGGTAATGAGTCCTTTGAGCACATTATTCTCATCTACTAAAGGCAGCTTCTCAATGCGGTGTTCCCGCAGGATCTGTTGTGCTTCCTGCAGCGTGGTGCCTACCGGTGCCGTAACTAGGTTTTCCTTAGTCATTACATTAGCAATCGGCTGATCGAAATCCTCTTCAAAAACCAAATCACGATTGGTCAGAATTCCTACCAACCGCTGATTCTCATCGACAATTGGTACCCCGGAGATGCGGTAGTGGGCCATCAGGTTCAAAGCTTCTTGGATGGAATGGTGTGGTGAGAGGAAAATTGGATCCACAATTACGCCCGACTCCGAACGTTTAACCTTGTCCACTTCTGAAGCTTGTGCTTCGATGGACATGTTCTTATGGATTACCCCGATGCCGCCTTCTCTGGCCATGGCAATCGCCATGCGAGATTCGGTAACCGTATCCATCCCCGCACTTACAAGGGGGATATTGAGGCGCACACCTTTGGTAAAGCGGGTGGCTAATACCACATCAGAAGGCAGCACTTCTGATGGAGCAGGGATCAATAAAACATCATCAAAAGTAAGGCCTTCCTGGCCAAACTTCTCATTGAAATCCATCGTTCCCGTCCTTTCTTTCTCTTCCAGGTTATCCTTTATTTTGTAGGCTATTTTATCATAACCCCTTCAAATAGCAACAGAAAAGATCCCCTCTGAGGCAGGGAAACGACGGGCGTTTTACGAAATAGCAATTGTTACCGTAGTGACAATATGGGAGGTACAGAAATGGACATACGCAGAGTTGCTGTGCTCGGCGCTGGCCGGCTAGGCCGCGGTATTGCCGAAAACGCAGCCAGCAAAGGTTATGATGTAGTACTGTTTTCACACGGCGCAGGCGGACAAGACGCACTGCGGAAGATTGAAAACAGCCTAGATCGTAAATTAGCCCGCTGGGCAATTACAGAAGCGGAAAAGCGAGTTATCTTAAGCCGCATCACGTTTACCCTTGACCTTAAAGAATTAAGCAATGTGGATCTTCTGATCGATGCCACGATAGACCATTTTTATACAAAGCAGGAACTGCTGCGCACCGCAGATCAGCTCTGTCAGCCGAATGTAGTGTTTATTACTACCAGTTCTACACTAAAGGTTTCTGATCTAGCCCGCAGCATCACCCGAAGCGAATCCCTGGTCGGGCTGCACTTCATTCCACCAGTGCCCGAGGTGCCTGTGGCAGAACTGACGCGGGGCCACAAGACCGCTGATTCCGCGGTTGCGGTCGTGAAGAATTTCGCAGAAAGACTCGGAAAAGAAGTTATCGAGATCAATGAGAGCGTAGGTTTGGTAAATCCGCGGGCTCTCTTAGCACTGATTAACGAAGCAGCCTACATGCTCGACGAGGGCGTAGGTGATGCTGAGGCCGTTGAATCGATTATTAAAGAAAGCTGGGGTATGTCGCAGGGCCCATTTGAGATGGCTGACCGCCTTGGCCTCGACTTAGTGCTCAGCTGGATGGAACAGATGCATAAGGCCTACGGTGATCGGTTTGCCCCCTGCCCCCTTCTGCGCAGATACGTTAGAGAAAAGCGCCTTGGGGTCAAAACAAATCTCGGCTTCTTCAGATACAACACTGAGGCTAAACAGGAGGATTAAAGAATGAAGATCTTTGTACTTAACTGCGGTTCTTCCTCAGTTAAATATAAACTATACGACATGGAAGGAGAAACGGTACTCGCCGAGGGCCGGGTAGAACGCGTAGGTCAAGAGAACGGTGTTATTACGCATCAATCCACCGGCAAGGAGAAAATCTCCAAAACCATGCCTATACTTGAACATACGGTGGCGATCTCCGAAACATTGAAGCTGCTTACCGATAAGGAACACGGCTGCATTGACAGCCTCGATGCCATTGACGCGGTCGGTCACCGCGTTGTGCACGGCGGAGAATCATTCTCCCAGGCAGTACTGATCAATGAAGAAACAAAGGAGATCCTCGATTCACTGGCAGAACTCGCTCCTCTGCACAATCCAGCCAACGTGATGGGAATTAGGGCAGCTGAAAAACTAATGCCCCAGACACCACAGGTGGCTGTATTCGATACAGCTTTTCACTCGACAATGCCGCCTCATGCATACTTGTATGCTATTCCCTTCAATCTGTACCAGAAGCATAAAGTGCGTCGCTATGGCTTCCACGGTACCAGCCATCAGTATGTAACCCAGCGTGCTGCTGAGATGATGGGGCGGGATATTAAAGATCTTCGCATTGTTTCGTGCCACTTGGGAAACGGCGCCAGTATCGCTGCAGTGAGCGGTGGACAATCGGTAGACACCAGCATGGGCTTTACTCCTCTCGAGGGCCTGATGATGGGTACCCGCAGTGGTGACATTGATCCGGGTGCCATTTTTTACTTAATGAAGACGTACGACCTGTCCCTCCACGAAGTGGACTCCCTGCTCAACAAGCATTCTGGTCTATACGGAATTGCGGGAGCTAGCGACATGCGGGATATCGAAAAAGGTATCAGTGAAGACGACAAGCTCTCAAAACTAGCCTTTGATATGTACGAATACCGCATCCGGAAGTACATCGGTGCTTATATCGCTGCCATGGGTGGTATTGATGCTATTGTCTTTACCGCTGGAATCGGTGAGAATACACCTGCGCTGCGTTCTAGGATCTGTGAGAACTTGAGCTATCTTGGCATCAAACTTGATGACGAACTCAACCAAAAGCGTGGACAAGACCTGGAGATCTCCACCAGCGATTCGGCCGTAAAGGTATTTGTGATCCCAACTAATGAAGAGGTCATGATTGCCAGAGATACAGCCGCGATCGTGGGGAAAAAATAGCAGATAGATAGTAAATGAGACTGGTGAATTTCACCAGTCTCATTTCATAAATCGATGTCTTCCGATTGTAACTGTAGCAGGACGACTGTGCATGAACTTGTCATTAGACTGTCTCGGATTAAAGAAGTAGAGTGCACCATTGGTTGGGTCATGGCCCATTAAGGCTTCGTATGCAGCCCGATATGCCTTCTCATCCGGTTCGTTGAAAAAGGCACCATTCTTGATCGGCTGGAAAGCATTACGCTGGAACAGCACACCATAGAGGGTATTCGGGAACTGCGGGCTCTTTAGCCTATTTAGAATAACTGCGCCAACTGCGACTTGCCCAAGATAGGGCTCACCTCGAGATTCTGCATAGATCATCTGGGCCAGCCATTTCACCTCTTGATCAGAAAGCCTGACCCCAACTGGATAATCTCGCACACTACCATACGATACCGTCAAAACCTGTCCTGGGCGAATTATCTCTGACTTCAACCCATTAAGAGCCTTAAGCTCGTCCACCGTCATGTCATACATCCGAGCAATCACATAGAGGCTGTCACCCCGCTGAACCTGATATCTTCCTAAACTGCTGTGATCTTTCACAGGAATAGGAGCTTGTCCACTTAAGTCAGGTTCGGCCTCGCCGTCCCCCTCATCCGGGAGCTCAGCGATTAAATTATCTATCACGGGAGTTGCTTCGGCAACCTCAGACGTGGCTGTATCGGCGCCTATACCCACTAAAACTGCATTAGCAAGTGCGAAGTATAGCAAAGAGATAGACAGTGAGACGGCCAAGGTACGCTTTAACTCTTGACCAGAATACTGCACCATGATTTCCTCCTTTGTGGTAGCTCTATTTTATATTAACGGCGCCTGCTTTGCAAATAGTATGCAGCCATATTATACTAGTTATGCAAGAAACTAGGTGAAGGGAGGCCACTTAGCATGACTTTACGAGACTTGTTCACACCCAAACGCGTCTTTTTCTCTCTTATAGTCATACTACTGTTACTTTTCTTTTCGAGGCAGGTTGTTACCACCCTTGTACCATTTATTATAGGAATTATTCTTGCCGCCCTGTTGGATCCAATTATAAGCTACTTAGTAAAGCGACTCCGCCTCCCACGCGGGCTGTCCGTTGGCCTGACCTTGTTAGCGGTGGGGTCAGCAACGCTTGCCATGCTCTTCTTTTCCATCAGTCGTATGGTATCAGAGTTAATCGAACTGACCAATTTGCTGCCCACCTACGCACGGGCAATTACTGAACTGACCGACGATCTGCTGGATCACTTTAACCAGCTCAACGAGCACATTCCTACAGTCATCAGCCTGAACATTCAGCGCAGTGTGGAAGGCTTCTTAGGATCCTTAGAAACTGGGACTCGAGACCTAATAAATCGTGTATTATCAACCTTTGCCAGCCTCCCGACATTTTTCTTGGTGAGCCTGATTTCTCTGGTTTCGACGTATTTCGCTGCACGTGATAAGGACTTACTCGTCGATGCTATGCTGCGTCTTGTACCGCCTAGATGGCGAGACCAGGTTAGCCACGCTCGCGAACGTGTCGCAGTTGACCTGGTGGGATATCTTAAGGGACGAATTCTCCTCTTGATTATCGCTGTTTTATTGAGCGGCACAGGCTTTTTTATCATTGGTACACGTTACTGGGTCCTTCTAGCCCTGGTTGTGGGTATTCTTGACACAATTCCAATCATCGGCCCAGGAATTCTATTCACACCTTGGATCGCGATAAGCGCTCTAGGTGGCGATCTCGATATGGCAGTCTATCTGACAATCCTATATTTCATCATTTTTGCGGTCCATCAGCTGATCGAACCTAAAATCATGGGTGACTCGGTAGGGATTCATCCGCTCATGATGCTGCTGGCATTGTACGGCGGAATCGTCTTTTTTGGCGCCTGGGGAATCATTGCCGGCCCGTTCATTGCAATTCTGATAAAAGCAATTATGGCCGCTGGCCTCATAACCTGGCCAGACCGATCCTGAACTGATGAAACCA
The DNA here is from genome assembly GCA_012521295.1 of Bacillota bacterium. Taxonomy (GTDB): domain Bacteria; phylum Bacillota; class Limnochordia; order Darwinibacteriales; family Darwinibacteriaceae; genus JAAYMS01. Next base: position 2,004 of record JAAYMS010000066.1, on the reverse strand, counting down.
TCGCCCCTATTCTGCATAGAATAGGGGCTTTTTCTGTACACTAAGAAGGCACCAGCGAAGGAGGACCACTATGATCACACCTACCGTCACCATCACACTCCTTGGAATCGTCACAGTACTGATAGCATTAGGTTTTGGGGAACGAGTCTTAGAACGCATGCGGCTCAACACGACTGCTGCCATTATCCTGCTCTTAGCCATGGTGGGTGCCCACTTTCTCCCAGAACTCGCTGTTTTCCCAGACTTTAGAGTTCATCTAGGAGCGCTAATTCTATCAGGCATAGTAACCTACCTATTAACCACTACAAGCGCTCAGGAAGCGCTGCGTGGCCTCCTGGTAAGTGTTATTACCGGCGCTATCATCTGGCTCAGCGACAAACTGCTTCCTATCGATCCTGAATCCAGCTGGTTTACCATCGACCCACTGTTTGTAAGTGGTATCGTCGCTGGGCTTACGGCGTACGTCCTGGGCCGATCAAGGCGCAGCGCCTTTTGTGGAGCAATCTTGGGGCTCCTCTTCGTCGATATAGCCAACATCATCGAGTTAAGCCGCTTGGGTACAGGTCAGACACTTGAGATTGGTGGTGGGGGCCTGCTGGCCGCAATGGCTCTCAATCCACTAATTGCAGTGGGAATCGCCGAAATAATTGGGGAAATTAGGGAGAGGCTGCATCGGGACAAAGTCCTTACTAGTGGGAGTGATGACAATGAGTGATCGGAGCAAAATGCTAACAAGCTTAGCGATCGCAATTCTCGTGGTTCTTGTATCCCTCCCCGCAGCAGCCGAAGAATATGAAGACCTAGACGAATGGCTTAACGTTGGCGAGTATTTTCAAATGGTGGATCAAGAAGGGAATGTAATACTTGAAACAGGTAGGGTATTAGCTGAAGGAGATGAGTACCTAACCAGTCAGAACGAGCTTTATCGAGTCATAGAAGTGGACAACGACAAGCGGATCGCCCGTGCAGAACTAGTTGAAAAGGTAGAACTGCGTGTCGTGCCCTACGCTGAGCTCCTCCAGTCTGCTGGCCTAATCTTGGCTGGGAATATCAAGACTGAACCGCGTGGGCTCATTGGAGTCTATCATACACATAACGCTGAGAGCTACGTACCCACTGATGGTACAGAAAGCATCTACGGCGAGGGCGGTATCCACAAAGTCGGAGAAGCATTCGCCAATAGCCTTCGGGAGCGGGGAGTCGAAGTAAACCATTCTGACAACCTCCATCTTCCCCATGACCGAGGCGCATACCGCCGTTCGCGAGAAACCGCTCTTGAGCTGCTTGCGAAGAACCCAGATGCCATCTTTGACATCCACCGCGATGCGGCTCCAAGAGATGCTTATGCTCTACAGGTCAAAGACGAATGGGTGACAAGTGTTCAATTCGTTGTAGGGCGCCAGAACCAGAATCTGGGCGTTAACCGAGAATTTGCGCAATCAATGAAGGCACTCGCCGATCAGATGTATCCAGGCCTAGTGAAAGGTATTTTCTTTGGCCGAGGGAACTACAATCAGGACCTATCACCTCTCGCCATGTTGGTAGAAGCGGGAGCCCATACAAACAGCCGTGAAGCCGCAGAACGGGGCATAAGCCTGTTTGCCGAAGTAGTGGACCTATATTTTTACGGAACTGCTGAGGCAAGTAGTGTCGACGAAGGAGAAGCAGAAGGCTCAAAGGCTGCTTCGCGCAGCATCATCGGCCTAGTCGTGTTCGTGCTCGCCGGCGCTGGCGTATTCTATGTCATCAATGCGGGTGGCTTTGGTACAGCTTTAGAGCGCATCAAGAATCTCTTTGGAAATCGGCTTCGATAAACCCTGTATACCACAAAAAACCCCGGAGGAACTCCTCCGGGATTTTCATCTGAACCTTCAAAGCTAAACAACAGAAACCAATCAACAAGCTCCTTAGAAAGGAGGTGATCCAGCCGCACCTTCCGATACGGCTACCTTGTTACGACTTCACCCCAATCATCTGCCCCACCTTCGACGGCTCCCTCCCTTG
>JAAYMS010000065.1 GCA_012521295.1 Bacillota bacterium | reverse complement strand
CTTCTCTACGCCTTTGGTGGGCCGCTTCTTAACCCGATGATTGCAGCGGCGGCGATGGCGTTCAGTTCAGTGTCTGTTCTGTCCAACGCACTGCGCCTCAAAAGGTTCCGCCCCAGCACTTCATAAAACAACAGTGATTTTACAGCCTCGGCGCTTGCCGGGGCTTTTTTATACGCTGGAGGAATATACTTGTGAACGGCAGGAAATAGGCGAATGCTATTGAACTCTTGTAGAAAACTTGCAACCGATGAGGTGATTTGCCCATTGCATGCAAATTCAGAGAGTTATGCCTGTAGATTTGTGCAGAATCACATGCAGCAGGAAATTACCTTTCGCATTTCTCCCCGTCCGTTTGCCCTCGATCCCAGTACATATGCAGAAATTGAGAGTCTAGGTTCGGTGCTCCTCAAGTTCTATCAGGGGATTCAGGAGTTATACTTCGCTTCATCAGCTGGCCGAATGCCTAAGTGGATTCAGGAATATTTGGAGTTGGGCAAACCAGAATTGGTACTTGATTACGGCCGGATGCGGAGGTTCCGTCGGGACTATCCCTTCATCATTCGGCCGGACATTCTCTTGACAGAAGATGGCATTGCTATCACGGAGCTAGACAGCGTGCCAGGCGGTTTTGGACTGACAGCCGAATTGAGCAAAGTCTACTCTGACCTCGGATATGAGGTCATAGGTGGGCCGCACGGCATTATAGATGGTTTTGCACAAGCTGTCCGCACTCAAGATCCCGCAGACGACCCGGTAGTCGCCATTGTGGTCTCAGAGGAGTCACAGGACTACTTCGCTGAAATGAAATGGCTGGCTCATGCCTTGACGGAGGGTGGCCTGACTGCTTTTGCCGTGCATCCAGAAGACCTGGTCTTTCAAGAGTACGGCCTCTATCTTGCCTCTGATCAAGGCCTACAGCGCATTACATTGCTATATCGTTTTTTTGAGCTCTTTGACCTAAAAAACATCCCCAAGATTGATCTGATTCTATATGCCATCCGCAAGCGCTTGGTCTGTGTGACACCACCCCTCAAATCTTACTTGGAAGAAAAACTCAACTTTGCACTCTTTCATCATCCGTCTCTTGTTAATTGGTGGAAGGACCATCTCGGCGAGCCTGATTATGCTAAACTCAGCCGCATCCTGCCCCGGACTTGGGTCGTGGATAACCGTCCTCTTCCGCCACATGCAGTTATTCCTGGTTTAGAAGTCAACGGGATCCCCGTCACAGACTTTCTTCAGCTGAGCGAAGCGTCCCAATCAAATCGGGAGTACGTCCTCAAGGTCTCCGGCTTTTCTGAAAACGCTTGGGGCAGCCGAGGAGTCTTTGTGGGGCATGACCTTTCTCGGCTAGAGTGGGGAGAACGGCTTAGCCAAGCGCTCGAGAGTTTCTCCACTAACCCCTATATTCTTCAGGAGTTCCGCAAGGCTCGTCAGGTGGAGACTTCGTTTTATGATGAGAAACTTGATGAAGTACGCCTAATGCCCGGCCGAGTACGCCTCTGCCCGTATTACTTCGTTAATGGTTCGAAGGTTAATCTAGCTGGGATTCTGGCCACCATCTGTCCCATTGACAAGAAGCTGATCCACGGTATGGTAGATGCGGTTATGGTGCCAACGATGGTCGAAGGAAGGTGAAGAGATGTCTGTCTGTTTGGGATGTTCCTCCAAGTGGCACGATTGGCGCTGGCAGCTGCGGAACCGCCTGCGCACGCGAGAAGAGTTGGCGGCATACATCGACCTGACGACTGACGAAGAGAAGGCCTTGACAGAGCCCATCTTTACTGTCGGTGTTACTCCATATTTTGCTTCTCTCATGGACCGCACCGACCCTAATTGCCCTATCAGGCGGCAGGTGATTCCCTTATCGGCAGAGAGTAGAGGAATCTGCCACCTCCACAGAGATCCCCTCAATGAAGAGGGCCTTTCTCCAGTGCCGCGGATAATTCACCGCTACCCAGACCGCGTTGTTCTTCTAGCAACGGAGATCTGCCACACATACTGCCGGCACTGTACGCGCAGGCGGCGGGTCGGTATGATGGAACACGGACTGACCATGGCTGAGCTGGATAGAGCGATTGCGTACATTGCGTCCCATGAGGAAGTTCGTGACGTGCTGATTAGTGGGGGAGATCCACTCATCTATTCTAACAGACAGATTGAGCGGATTATTGCCAGGGTGCGTGCCATCCCGCATGTTGAGATTATCCGGATTGGGACGCGGGCACCGGTCACCAATCCGTTCCGGGTTACACCTGATTTTGTGGCGATGCTGCGAAAGTATCATCCGATCTGGATTAACGTACAGTTCAATCACTATAGGGAAATCACACCTGAATCTGCTCGAGCCTGTAGCCTGCTGGTAGATGCAGGGATCCCTGTAGGGAACCAGACGGTTCTCTTGCGGGGCATCAATGACAGCCTAGAAGTCCAGAGGTGCCTTGTGCATGAGCTTCTAAAGCTGCGGGTGCGCCCATATTATCTCTATCAGTGTGACTTAGCTGAGGGAATTGAGCATTTCCGCACACGTGTAGCTAAGGGCATCGAAATCATCGAAGGCCTGCGGGGCCATACATCCGGGATGGCAGTCCCAACGTTCGTGATCGATGCTCCTGGCGGCGGGGGTAAGATACCGATCGGTCCGCAATATCTGATTTCGCAGTCACCTGAAAAGGTAGTGTTGAGAACCTACGATGGGAAGATCGTAGAATATCCAGAACCAGATGTATAGAAGGAGAAACCTGCATGGAAAAAGCTCTTGAAGTGCGTGATTTGAAGAAGTACTACGGGCCGGTCAAGGCCGTCGACGGGGTTTCTTTCTACTGCCTTAGGGGTCAAGTTTTTACTCTGCTCGGGCCCAACGGAGCAGGGAAGACCACGATCGTCGAGATCCTTGAAGGGCTGCGAGAAGCCGATAGTGGTGAGATCGTTTTCCTTGGCAAGCCCTGCCGCAGGATCGGCCGTGCAGAAAAAGAGCGGATTGGGGTTGTCCTACAGCAGACAAACCTCTTACGCCGCATCAAGGTGCGGGAAATGCTGGAGATGTTCGCTTCTTTCTACAGTCGAACGGTAAGTACCGCGCATCTGCTGGAAATCTGCAGTCTTGAGGATAAGGCTAATACTCTAGTAGAAAACCTGAGCGGTGGCCAGCGCCAGCGGCTTGCCATTGCTCTTGCCCTCGTCAATGATCCCGAAGTGATCTTTTTAGATGAGCCCACGACCGGTTTGGATCCACAAGCCCGCCGCAATAAAGGGTTTGATGCTTAGTCTTATTAGGGACCGCCAAGCGCTGTTTTTCTCAGTAGCCATGCCCCTGATCTTCTTGCTGATCTTTGGCCCCATGCTGAGTGGCTCGGAGAGGGACCGCCCAATTCAAGTTGCTGTATTCGTTTCAGCAGATGGGCCTTCAGCACAGTTGTTTGAAGAAGCTCTAGGCCAGTTTTCTAGGCTCGAATCTATCCACATCGATACCCAAGAAGGTGCTGCTCAAGCTGTGGCCCACGAAGGCGCAGACTTCGGGCTTATCTGGGATGGAAGTGTCCTTGAGGTACTTCTCAACCCGGCCATGATCCAGGATAACAGCACTTACAGACAGATCAGCGAAGGTGTCCGCTCCTATATCGATCAACAACGCCTGCAGCCGCAAGAGCTGTTGGAAGTAAGTGTAGTCCGGCATGCTGTGAGGGGAGAGGCTTATTCTAGTACTGGTTATGTGTTCCCGGGCATCATCGCGATGGGAGTAATGTCTTCGGGCCTGTTTTTAATTTCTTCATCGTTCATGTACATGAAGGAGAGCTTTGTGCTGAAACGCCTTCTGGCGACGCCGTTGGGGAAGCTGCAGTTCTTAGCCGGTCTGATCACGACGCGTATTTCCTTAAGTATTCTGAGCGCGGTATTGATCTTGGCTGCCGGCCCACGAGCCTTGGGTGTCGAGCTGGTGGTAAACTGGCCGCTGCTTGTAGTCTATCTTCTGCTCGCAACCGTTATTATGGCAGGCGCAGGTGCGCTTGTCGCACTGATTGCAAGGAGCGCCCGCAGTGCCTCTGAGATCTCTAGCGTCTTGATGACTCTGATGATGTTTGCCTCGGGAGTGTACTTCCCGTTGGAATTCCTCCCAGCCTCGCTGCGTGCCGTGGGCAGCATTCTTCCAGCTACCTATGTGGCGAGAGGATTTAGATTTATCATG